>NZ_JBMQUD010000086.1:0-5374 GCF_057359045.1 Adhaeribacter sp. | reverse complement strand
GACTGCAGCAAAGAATCCAAACCAGCAATTTTTTCTGGACTGGTACCAACTACTTTTAAAGCTGCTTTGCGGTTAAATTGTTCCGGCACCGCGGCAGTTTGCTTTAAAGATTTGCATCCAAAGATTAAAATAATGGTCGCCAGTATAGCTAAACCAGAATAACTTTTCTTCATACCATTTTAAGATTAATTAGGGAGTAAGCGCCCAGTTATTAAAAAATATTCACCCGTTGTGCGTAGGGTTAGCGACGCGCTCTATGCACCTTCCGGAAAGCTAATCTCTGTATTAGCGTGTAAAGCAAATTACTTAAGCACTCTTGCTGACAAACAAGTATTAATTATTCAACCAGAATTTATCTATTCAAAACTATAGAAAATAATGGATGAAATACTTTATAACGCTAATCCTTGAATAGTAAGAGTTTACCTTACCCTTACAAACATAATCAAGTCCTTTGCCTTTACAGACTCTAGCTATTACCAAAGAGGCTTTCTTTCAATTTGTGGGCACAATCCAAGGAGCGTTGTTATAAAAAATAATAATTCCTAAAATACACAATAATGGTGTGTAAATTATGAAGTATTAAAAATATAAATACTGCTAAGATAAAATAAATCCGGCTATACGGAATATCTAAAGAAAATGAATTTCCAATTAACCCAATACCGGTTAACCATAATAAAGGGGTGTAAGCGGGCGCAGCAAAACCTAATAAACTGTTGCTCCATAAACTATTTGGGAAATAAATTAAGCCCAGCCAAGAAGCAAAGTATAATACCGTACCAGCAATATATATAGCAAGACCTCTTTTCTGTGTTTTTGTTAAAACCTGAAGTGGCATCAGGTATGTTAATAAGAAAAGTATTGCCCGTGATATATTTTCTCCATAAGTCAGAAAAGCCGGCATATCTTTCCAAAAAATTTCTGGTTGAAAGGCTTTAGGCAATCTGGGCGTTACAAGGATATTCCAAATTATAATTGGAATAGTCAGAAGAAAACAGTTGATAAAATATGGCTTTTTCCCGTTCATTATTTCATCTACAGATTGTAAAATTTGGCTTTACTTTAACGAACGAAATCAAGGTCTTTGCCTTTACAGACTTTATCAATTAAAAAATTATGCTTAGTTATGCAAAAGTTAATTGATTGGCGGTGAAAACACCACCAATGGCAAAAACCTACTGGGATTTTTGCTATGGAAGCTTGTTTATGCGATTTGGTATTAGAGTATGTTTAAATACAGTAGAATCAGTCTAAATCCGTCATTCTAAAAGAATCTAACTGGCAGTAAACAATTAGATTTTTTCAGAATGAATTGTCTTACCTCCTTTATCTTCATATATTCCCTCTTTTATACGACTACATTTCCCTTTGCTTGGCGGTGATAACACCACCAAGGGCAGCGGTTAGCCCATTTAGGAAAACACTAAACAAGTTTATTTTTCATTCTCTTAAAATAATTAAGAATCTAAAAATTTCCAGCACCTGTTGTGCGCAGCACTCAAAGTGCTTAATTAATACAAATTAATGAGACTTTCTTTCGGTTAATGGGAGCACAAGCCCAGGTGGAGACCTTAAGATTAGCTTTGGCGAAAGTACATCTTTAAATTAGGTCAACAGAACAACTACAAAAAGGCACAGGTCATTTACTCTTTTTAGTTAATTGTAGAAAATAGTTGTTTAATATCTTGCCAAAAGTTGCCATGTATCTCTGGATTATGACTTTGTAAAGTAATTCTAATGTGATTAACTCTGAAATAATCAGGATCAGTAAGGCACCCCATTTTACTTTTCGGGGTCTCACCATCGTAATTAAGATTATCGCTTGGTTCGCAAAACTTATATGTTAAAATAGAAGTGTATAGATTGTTATGTTCATTAAATTTATTATACTTGATTAAAAGGATTGGGATTGTTTTACGAAAAATTATAAGTTCAATATCTTCTGTATAGGAGAAATAAAAATAACTTAGTTTATTGTTTGATGATTGTTCAAGTGAAAAGGTCTTAGAGTAAAGGGACTGAATATTTGGATTTTTATTTATTTTAATTAAAATATCTGTAAGTTTTGAATCTAATTTCCAGGAATTATCTACCTCAGTTAAGACATTACTTTTGAAGTCTAACATATACTTTTCTTTTAATGTATGCGATAAGTATATGTTGTTTAAAAAAGTCATGATTATAGATTTTAAGCTTTTAAATTTCAGAAATGGGTCTCAGGTGATTCATGCGAATATATTACTCCAGTTGTGCGTAGAGTTTGTGCAGCACTCTACGCACTTTTCGAATAGCTAATCTCTGATAGCAGATAAACCAAACTGCTTAAAATCACTTTACTGCACATTCTTAAACATCATCGGGGCATTGCCATACAGTGGCGTGCGGCCATCCCATTTCTCAATAAATTGCTGCTGAATGAGTAAAGGCGTGAGGGCTTGCTGTTTTAGTTCGTTCGCTCTTTTTTCGGCTTCGGCCTGAATGATTAATTTCTTGGCCTGGGCTTCGGCTACTTTTAATTCGTTTTCTACTTGCATGGCTTCCTGCACGGCTTTGTTTTTGGCATCGATGGCCCGGACAATAGCTTCGGGGTACTGCAGGCCGCTGGTAAGTTGCTCCAGTTTAAAGCCGTCATTTTCGAGGGTGGTGGCCAAAGTAGCTTGTACATCGGCTTCAAATTTCTGACGGTTGCTGATGAGTTCGTCGGTAGAATATTTGTTCATCTGGTTCCGAAACGCATCTTTCACGTAATTATAAAGCGTGGTGCGGGTAATCTCGTCGATGGTTTTGCGGTATTTAGAAAAAATATGCGGCGATTTACCGGGAGTAACGGCAAACGAAATGGTGGGGTCTACGGTAAACACCGAACCATCTTTCGCATTTACATTAAAAGCTTCATAATCGGCGGTCTGAATAAAAATAGGAAACTCAAAAACATCTTCGGACAATGGGTTATAAAAAACCCGGCCGGTAACCAGCGATACGTCCTGCACGCCTTTATCGGAACCGTACATTTTAACCAAAATACCTTCGTGGCCGGCATCGATGCGGGTACAACTAAAAGATAACACCGTAATAACCATTAACAGAACAAAAATGAGGGGTATAATCTTTTTCATAATTTTAGCTTTTAGAGAATAAATATTATCCCGGGCAAATTACTAAAAAGAATATTGTTAAAATATTTAATCCGGTTTAATAACATTTGGCGACGGCGGCTACTACCAACAGTAAACAAATAATAACGGCAGCAGAGAGGTATACCATAGCGTATGACTTTAAACCAATCAGACTGCGGTAGAAATACCGGAAGAGGAAGAACTCTTTTCGTGTTTTAAAAATAGTAGGTACCGCTGCCATGGGTGGTGTTATCACCGCCAATCTTTTAGCTTTTACCCGACTACTTGCTGGTGAAAACACGCAGCAAGGGAACCATTCATGCTATTTCCAAAATATTAAACAGCTTAAAAGTTAAAAAAGTGTAGTGGCGGTGACCGATGGAGATAAAGCCGTAAATTGCCTTTGCGTAAACTAAATTTGGGGAAAATTAAATTTAATGGCCTGGCACAAACTTTTCGATTCGCTGGCAGCCGCCACCCATGCGGTACCGGTTACTAAAACCAAGTTAATTATTATTCAAAACCAGCGGATTTGCCTGGCGCATACCAGTAATGGCTTTTTTGCCGTCGACGATGCATGTCCGCATTTGGGTGAGTCATTAAGCAAAGGCACCACCAATTATTTAAACGAAGTAATTTGCCCCTGGCACAGTTATCGCTATAGCCTAACCCACGGCGCCGAATGTAAATACCGCACCAAAGCCGTAAATACCTACGAGGTTAAAGTAGAAGCCGACGGACTTTATATTGAGGTATAGAAGCCTAGCCTTGATGAAGCATCTAAAACCAGGCTTATACCCCTTAGTATAAAGATGCTTGGATAGATCATTCAAATTAACTAGTTCATTTCTATTGAATAAACTCCTTGGGTGAGAAAACCACTTAAATTTGCTTAAGTAACTCCTGTTACTAAAAGAATATGAATAATTAAAAAAACTAACTTAAAGCCGTCAAAAAGCAATTATTTAATTGCCTACCATAAATACTGCATTCCCGAAAAGTAATCTACCATTGTGCCAAAACGCCCGGAACAAAGGGTTATCGGCCATATAAATTACCTGGCCTTGTCCCAGGGGTTGGTGGCCTAAAATAAGGGTATCTTGTAATTTCTTCCGGGCCCGGACACCCACAAAACCACTGGTGTAAATATCTTTCTTGAGTACTCCTACATTCCAGCCCTCTTTCAGGAATTGGTAATTTACCACATCTTGCATTAAGGCAAAGTAAGTAGGTCCGTAGCCAAAAGCCAATGGGTGCGTATTATCCAAACTTACCCGGTACACGCTGCCCTGTACCGCATCCGAAATAGCCGCGCGTTCGCTCTCGCTGTACGGTTTCAGGAGTTTGTAGGGATCTTTTTTGGCCTCCAGCGAATCGGTGTTTGGTTTGCGGGCCAGCGCAAAACCTTTTTTGCCCGCCAGAAACCCCGTGGCACCTTCCAGCGCAATTAATTTACCGCCGGCCGTAACCCAATCGCGCACTTTGTTTAGGGTAGCTTCGGGTAAAATATTGGCATAATTGCCACCCGGTAAAATAAGTACATTAAAATTATGTAAAGGCACCTGGCTAAAATTCTGCGCCTCTAGCACCGTAACCGGGTATTTAATTTGCTGCTCAAAGAAATGCCACACCTCGCCAAAGCCCGTGGGGTTAATACCGGTGCCCGCCATTAAGGCTACTTTTGGTTTTTGCAGGTACCGCACACTGCCGGAGCCAAAATCGGCGCCGGTGCTCACAAAACCCGTGGGCGTGGGCGTAATCTGTATACCAGCTTTTTCGGCTTCGGCTTTTACCAGGTTATCGAAAGCCTCGCCTAATAGTTGGTTGCCCGTGCGGGTAATAATTAAAGTGCCGGGGGCATAATTTTCACCGTCGGTCTGGAAAGCTTTTTCGGAATACCGGATTTTAATATTGTGGTTCAGCAAAGCGCTTAAAAATTGTAAATCCTGCACGCTGTTCCAGCGGGCCAGGTACGCGTAAGGCTTTTCTACGGCTGGTTTGGTATTGGTGCGGGTAATTTCTATTGGCTGGGTACGGGTTTGGGCAATGCGGCCCGGCAAAGCATACGCTTGTAAACCATACGCATACGGAATAGCCCAGGAAGTAATATCGTAGGTTAAAGAATCTTCGAGTTTAGAGGCTGGCTCAAACAAAACCTTTACTAACGTTGATTTGGGCTGGTACAGGCTTATGGTTAAGTCGTTGGGCACAATCTGCACGCTTTCGTGTTTGCCCGTTGTGTAGTTAAATCCCCG
>NZ_JBMQUD010000085.1:0-16387 GCF_057359045.1 Adhaeribacter sp. | reverse complement strand
GCGCGGCTGCGGTTTGGCAAGTACGATGCTAATTACGGCGTGTTGCTGCAGGGCGATGGTAAAGGCCGCTTTAACTATGTACCGCCGGTGCAGGCCGGATTAAACCTGCCGGGCGATGTACGCAGCATTATGCAGCTAAACGATACCTGGCTGCTGGGCAGCAACCAACAACCTATCCGCGCCCTTAAGGTGAATAAAAAATGAAAAACATACTTATCTTCTTCCTGCTGCTGCTACTTTTTGCTTGCCAGCCGGAAAAATCAGGCGAAAAAATTAAATTCAACAGCGAGCACATAAGTACGGTTATATCCCACATGACCGACCTGATGATTAACGATGTTACCAATCCGCCTTTGGCTGCTCGTTTTTTCTCTTATGCCTGTCTGGCCGGGTACGAAGTGGTGGCGCAAAACGATAGTACTTACGGCAGCATGCATGGGGTGCTGAATAAATATCCAATAATTCAAAAGCCAGCCGTTGCCGGTTATAATTACCATTTAAGTTCGATCCTGGCTATGCTGGAAACAGCTAAAAAAATGCAGCCCTCCGGCCCCTTACTAGATAAGTATGAGCAAAAATTTCTAGATTCCTGCCGGCGAGAAGGTATTCCGGAAGAAGTAATAACCAACTCGCTGATTTATGCCCAGGAAATCAGTAAAAATATGCTGGCCTACGCCAAATCCGACAAATACAACCGCATTAGTAATTACCCCCGCTATTCACCGGCCAAGGAAGAAGGCAACTGGTACCCAACTCCACCGGGCTTCTTCGCGCCAGTAGAACCTTATTTTAATACAATCCGCGCCTTTACCCTCGATACTTGCATCCAGTTTAAGCCTGTGCCACCCGTAGCTTTTTCAAAAGATAAAAATTCGGATTTTTACCAACTGTTGCACAATGTTTACCAGGAAGGCAAAAACTTACCCCAAGAACACCGCGAGATTGCAGCTTTCTGGGATTGTAATCCATTTGCCTTACAAGACAACGGTCACCTGATGGTAGGTATGAAAAAAATATCGCCGGGAGCGCATTGGTTGGGCATTACCGGCATTGCCTGTAAACAAGCCCGCGTAGATTTACCAAAAGCCATGCAAATTAACACCTTAGTAGCTATTTCGCTGATGGATGGTTTCTTAGCCTGTTGGGACGAAAAATTCCGGAGTAACCGTATTCGTCCGGAAACGGCTATCCGGCGTTATATTGATCCTAGCTGGAAGCCTTTGTTGCAAACCCCACCGTTTCCGGAATATTTAAGCGGACATTCTACTATCTCTTCGGCCGCTGCTGTAGTTCTAACCCATTATTTTGGCGATAATTTTAAATACACCGATACGGTAGAACAACGTTTTGGCTTAGGTACCCGCCGATTTAATTCATTTCAGGAAGCGGCTATTGAAGCGGGTGTTTCGCGTTTTTACGGCGGTATTCACTTTATGGATGCCATAGACAATGGCCGTAAGCAAGGTTTGGCAGTAGGCAATTGGGTCCTACAAAAAACCGCCAATCGCCCCAAAGTTGTTGCTTCCATTACTAAAAAATAAGCAGCATTCTTACAATTAAATCAAACACAATATTTTGCTCTTGCTTGCTGATGAGTTTTAAGTACCAAGCCGCTACACTATAAATAGCAAGAGAGTAAGCTTCGGCTCCGTTTTTTTCTCTCCGGCCAGCAACACTTTCCTAGTTTATTTTATCTCATAAAGGTTTTTGTTCGTATATTTTAATTTACTTACTACTTAAATTAATGGCAAACTTCCGGCAATATAGCATGCAGGCCGCAAGCGCCGTAGCCTTGCAAGCAGCCCAAGAACTGGAAGCATATTTGCGCCATAAACCAGAAACCGTAGAAGTACTAAATGTAGAAGATGACCCAGTTTGCCGCGAACAGGATATTGACCTTATCTGGACATTTTACCGCCCCAACGGAGAACTTTGCGCCCGCACCATTGAAATAAAAGGCGATCGTTACTACCACACTGGTAATTATTTCCTGGAAACCATCAGCAACGAAGTTAAAAACACACCTGGGTGCTTTATGTACACCACCGCCGATTATATTTTTTATTACTTCCTCGACGAGAAGGAGCTACACGTATTGCCCATGCCGGTTACCCGTAACTGGTTTTGGCAGCATTTAACAGAATTTCAGGAGAAAAAAACCTCTACTCCGGTTGGTAAGCACAAATCTTACGTTACGGTGGGCCGGTTAGTACCCCGTACCCGGTTAATAAAAGAAGTACCCGGTATAAAAATTATTCGGTTGTAAAGGAGTTACTAAATATTGGTATCGTTCGAAATTAATAGTTCGGATATTTCACCGCGGGCCAAGCCGTTGGAATTAATGGCTCGTTTGGCCTTTACCCGTTCTACCGTATACGCCCCGTACAAAGTATCGAAAAAATTATTTGCCTGCGGTGTAGCGGCAGTATCAGAATTACTGAGCACAAAATAACCACCGGCGGCGTGCACCTGGTCACAGTAGGCTTTTAGCCGCACCTGATCCTCATCGCGAAAACCTTCTTTGGCGTAAGTGTTAAAAGACGCTGTGCTGCTCAACGGCTTGTAAGGCGGATCGAGGTAAACCAAAGTGTTTTTAAATAAATACTTTTCGGTTTGGGTAAAATCACCGGCAATAATTTCGGTGTTCTGCAACGCTGCACTGTCAGCCAGAATTACATCCTGGTTACAAATATTGGGATTTTTATACCGGCCAAAAGGCACGTTAAAATAGCCTTTGGCATTAACCCGGTACAAGCCATTAAAGCAAGTTTTATTTAAAAAAAGCAATAAAGCACTTTTCCGGACAGCACCTGCCGCTAATTGGTTATACTCGGTTCGCCTGGCCAGGAAAAATTCTTTTCTTTCTTCTTCGGCAGGATAAGAAAAATAAGCTAGTTCCAATTCTTTTAACGCAGCAATTAAAACTTGCGGCTGATCCCGGATAATTAAATACAGGTTAATTAAATCGTGGTTAACATCGCTGATAACGGCTTTCTGAATAAAACCGGAGTAGTTGCGGAGCAAAAAAAATAGAACTGCGCCACTGCCAATAAAAGGCTCTAGGTACACTACTGGCTCGCGGCTTTGCAAAAAAGGCTTTACTTTATGCTCGATGGCACTTAAAAGCTGGGTTTTACCGCCCGCCCATTTTAAGAAAGGTTTTGCGGCAATATTTTTTCCGGGGATACCTGTAGTCATTAATATTTATTTCTGGGCACAAAGGTAATCAGGAAATATTTTGCGTGGATTTAAAAATAAGTGCAGACCCAATTACCCGAGCAGCCCTTTACAGCACCAGGTTTAAGCCGATAAAAAACAGGAACTGCACGCCCAGAACAAAGGGTGCAAAAGCATTGGTTTTATTAAAAGAAACTTTCTGAAATAATACGTGCAGCAAAAAAGCCACGCCTAACCAACCCCAATAATTACTGGCCGGTATTTGGTAATCTTGCCAGGTCCAGTAATCGAGTACGGCTGCTACCGGTTCAATAAACATATCCAGCAGCACCATTAGGCATGCGGCCAAAGCGGCTTTAGCGAGCCAGGGCACCGCCAGTGGCTGCACCAAAATGCCGGTGCAGTAAACCAACATCAGCCAGTTAAGCGCAATTATTAACGGAATATTCCATAACTTAAAACTTAAGCCATGGCCATAATTGTAATTACCAAACAGCAAACCGGTATGCACCCCAATTACTTCTGCAAAAAAACCGACCAGCAAAACTATTATGGCAAATAAAGCAAAAGCCGCGTTCCAGGTCTTATGAAAGCTAAACAGCAGCAAATTAGTAAGCACTAAATTCAGCGCCGACAAAGCCCTGAACCACTCGGGATGGGCGCTAAAGGCCAAACCATAAAAACCAACCGCATGAAAAATAATTAATACCGAAACTGTTAAAACTAATCTTTTATTTCTCATGCAGTACGGGTGTTGGGCACTAAGTCGCTTACTATTTTGGCCGACAGCAAGCACAACGGGATACCGCCCCCTGGGTGCACACTGCCGCCGCAAAAGTAAAGCCCTTTTAGGTTAGATGTAAAATTAGGATGCCTTAAAAAAGCGGCCATCCGGTTATTAGAAGAACTTCCGTACAAAGCACCGGCAAACGAGAAAGTATCAGCTTCTATGCCCCGCGGGTCCCAAATGCGTTCTACGGAGATTAAATCGTTTAAAGCCACGCCCAATATTTTAGAAAGCTTTTGCACTACGGCACGCCGGGTTAACTGAATTAATTTATCCCAATCCTGGCCTTGGTTGTGCGGCACGTTTACCATTACAAACCAATTTTCGTGGCCGGGCGGCGCATCGGCTGGGGTATATTTAGAGGTAATATTTACATATACGGTTGGGCCCTGACTTATATCTTTCTCCCGGAATATTTGGTTAAACTCCTGCTGGTAATTTTCGCTAAAGAATATATTGTGCAGGTGCAACTCCGGAAAACTTTGCCGGATACCCCAGTAATAAATAAGGGCTGAGCTGGACCGGGGCTGCTGCAAGGTTTTTTCGGGTGCTTTTACCTGGGGCAATAATTGCCGGTAGGTGGGCACCACATCCATATTACTTACTACTAAATCAAAATTGTACGTTCCTTTACCTGTCCGGAGGCCGCTGGCTTTTGGGCCGGAAGTTAAAATTTCGGCTACCGGCTCGTTATACCGGAAAACCACGCCCAACTCGCCGGCCAATTTTACCAGGCTGGCCGCAATGCTGTAAATGCCACCCTCGGGGTAAAAAGCGCCAATATTATGTTCCAGGTGCGGAATAATATTTAAAGTTGCCGGCGCCTGGTAAGGGTCGGAGCCGTTGTAGGTAGCAAACCGGTCCAGCAATTGTACCATGCGGCTATCGGTAAAAGCCTGGGCATTGGCAGCATGCATGGTAGAAGTTAGGCCTAAATCGGGTAAGACCGACAAAGTTTTTAATACATCGGTACTTAAATAAGTAGTTGCTTTGTGCAACGATTTTTGTAAAAAGGTAGGTGCCGTAGCTTCGTACATGCGGGCGCTTTTGGCCAGGTAGCTTTTTACGGTATTAGCGGGTATACCCAAAACCTGTTCTGCCTCGGTGGCAAATTTATCGGGTTGGGCATAAGCCGTTAAGCGGGTACCATCGGAGAAAAAATATTTGGTAATAATATCCAGCCGTTGGTACCGGAAGTAATCAGTTGGGTTACGGCCCGCCAACGTAAATAATTCGTCGACCAGGTGGGGCATGGTAAACAACGAGGGGCCCATATCAAACCGGTAACCATCCAAATCAAACTGCTTCATTTTACCGCCAAAAGTAGCGCTGGCCTCAAATACCGTAACGCCATAGCCTTTTACCGCCAACCGGATTGCTGCCGCTATACCGCCAATACCCGAACCAATAATGCCTGCTTTTTTCACGCGCCCAAACTACAGAAATTAAACTTTTGGTGAGATAACCGCAAAAAGTTTAAATGGTTTTGCTTTTTATTTTAAACCAGTTACAAATTTATTATTAAATTAAAGGAGCAAATTATACAAAACCTCTAAAAACACCTCATGAAAAAACATCTACTGCTCTTTCTGTGCCTGGGCTTTTGCCTTACCGTTCACTGCAGCCAGGCTCAATCTGCCGAACCAGAAACAGAATTAACGTTTAAAAGCTCTTTAATTAATTTAAAAAAATTAACCTTTAAATCGGTAGAGAAGGGCGTCCGGAAAATTTATACCCACATAAAATTTAAGGAGCTTACCCGCGAACACCACCAGGTAGCTATTTTACCCATCGAGATTATAATTGACAAAGACGAGCTTTACCACACACCCTGGCAGGAAATAAACCACCGGGCTTTTGTTGAAGCCCAAAACGCCTACCCCATTATGTTTGCTTCGCTGCAAAAAGAAAAAGTTTTTAACCATTACAACATCAACTTCCAGGATATATCTATTACCCGCCGCATACTGGCCGAGCATAATTATACGCCCGCTATTCTTAAAACCACTCCGCCCACTAAATTAGCCGCTTTGCTGGGCGTAGATGCCATTATTACCTGTAGCATTGTGCGGGAAGAAAAACTGGTAGCCGAAGCAAAAGCCCGGGATAATTTCCGGCGGTCTAAAGGTTTGGTAGGTCCCAGCGCCGGCACCGCCACCGTACACATTTACGACGGCAAAAACAACGAACTCCTCTGGCAGTTTGAGCGCCTGCTTACCGCTGGTTTGGGCAATAATTTCGACGAGACCATGGTAAACTTAAGTAACCGCCTGGCCATGGCTTTTCCGTATTTCAAGCCGTTGTAAGCTAACGCTCGGTGGCGATAAAAACTATTCCGGAACGCTTAGCCACTGGTTTTGCTTTTAATACAGGCTTTACCTATCTGGCAGCTATCAGCTAAAAGAAAAGGATAAATTCGAATTTAAACCTGTTTTTTCGCTAATTTGTCGTTAAAATTAACTTTTCTTAAGTTACCGGAATGAAAAGACTCGCTTTAAGTGCCATATTTATTTGCCAGATTTTCTTTAACGCCTCCTGCTCTGAGGTAACCAGAGAAAAAGAAGCCAATACCAGTGCTGATACCGAAACCGCTACCGAAGCAAAAGGCTTTACTTTAACCATAACCCTGCCCCAACCTACTTCTGAGAACCAGAAAAATACCCGAGCTACTTTTACGCTTACCAACAGCAGCGCCGAAGCCCTACCGGCCACCGGCTGGAAATTATTTTTTAACGGCAGCCGCATAAAAGCTGAAAACGAGCAAATTGCCAGCGTTAAACAATATAACGGCGACCTGCATTATTTAACCCCTGGTCCAGCGTTTAAACCCATTGCCGCTGGCCAATCGGCTAAAATAGAAGTAACCGGCCGAGTCATAAGAAATATTACCGATTTCCCGTCAGGTTTTTATTTGGTTTATGATAAAGCGCCTGCCCAAGGAATACCGGTAGCCTTAGAAGTTAAAACCGATACGTATTTTCTTAAATCAGACCAGATATTAGCCGCCAAAATTTACGACCAAAATGCCAAGATAAAAGACATTCCGGCTGAGCAGCTGAGCAGAATATTCCCGACGCCGGTTTCGTACGTACCCCAAGGCGACGCCTTTACTTTTACCAAAGATGTAACTATTGTAGCAGATAACGAATTTAAACCAGCGGCTACTTTACTGGCCGAAAACTTAGCGGGTGTTATTGGTACCAAACCGGCTATGCAAAACCAGGCTACGGGCAAAGCCATTATTTTAAAAAGAAAAGTCGGCTTAGCTCCCGAAGCATACGAATTAACGGTAACTGCCAATCAAATAATTATTTCGGCTTCGGCACCTGCGGGCGCCTTTTACGGTACCCAATCGCTTAAAACTATGTTGCCCGCAGCGGCCTCCGGCAACCCGGTGCAAATACCTGGCTTAGAAGTAAAAGATGCACCCCGTTTTGGCTACCGCGGTTTTCTGATGGATGTAGCCCGTAATTTCCAAACCAAAGAACAAGTGCTAAAGGTATTGGATGTAATGGCCTTGTATAAAATGAATGTTTTTCATTTCCATTTCAGCGACGATGAAGGCTGGCGCGTAGAAATACCATCTTTACCCGAACTAACCACCGTAGGCGCTACCCGGGCCCACACCACCGATTACCAAACCAGCATTTCTCCTTCTTATGGTTCTGGACCCAATGCTCAAAATACCACCGGCACCGGTTATTACAGCAAAGCCGATTTTGTAGAAATATTAAAATATGCCCGCGACCGCCACATTGAGGTTATTCCTGAAATAGAATCGCCGGGACATGCCCGTGCCGCCATAAAAGCCATGGATGCCCGCTATAAGCGTTTAGCCCAAGCCGGCGATAAAGCCGAAGCAGAACGCTATTTATTGCGCGACTTAAACGATAAATCGGTTTACCGATCGGTGCAAGGTTGGAACGATAACGTAATGGATGTGGCCAAACCCGCTACTTACGCTTTTCTGGAAAGGGTAGTAGACGATTTACGGGCGATGTACCAGGAAGCCAATGCGCCTTTGCGCACCATTCATTTTGGTGGCGATGAAGTACCAGCCGGGGTCTGGGAGAAATCGCCGGCGGTGCAACAATTAATAAGCAAAAATACCGAAGTTAAAACCACCGACGATTTATGGTATTATTATTTTGGTAAAATAAACCAGATGCTCAAAGCGCGTAATTTATTTTTATCGGGTTGGGAAGAAATCGGGTTGAAGAAAGTAAAACAAAATGGCCGCGCAACCTGGGTTACCAATCCTGCTTTTGCTAACCAGAATTTCCGGGTAAATGTCTGGAAAAACAGCCCTGGCTCCGGTGCCGAAGATTTGGCTTACCGCATGGCCAATGCCGGCTACAAAGTTATTTTAACCGGTGTTACGCACTTGTATTTAGACCTGGCTTATAATACTGCTTCTACCGAATCCGGGCAGTACTGGGGCGGTTACGTAGATATTGATAAACCTTTTTATTTTATTCCTTACAATTATTTAAAGAATTTAAAAGAAGACGACCGCGGCAATCCGCTGAACCCCGCTACCATTAAAAGCCGCGAAGCTTTAACCGCAAAAGGCAAAGCCAATATTGTGGGCATGGAAGCACCGCTTTGGTCGGAGACTAACCGCTCGCCCGAACAGTTTGAATACAAAATGCTGCCTAAATTATTGGGAGTGGCCGAGCGGGCCTGGGCCAAAGATCCGCAGTGGGCCACGGAAGCAAATGCCGCTAAAAGCGAAGCCCTGTATAACCAGGCTTGGTCAGAATTTATTAATACGGTAGGTAAAAGAGAATTGCCCCGTTTAGACACCTATGCCGGTGGTTTCCAGTACCGGATTCCCACGGCAGGCGCTAAAGTTATAAACGGTAAGGTTGCGGCTAACGTACAATTTCCCGGATTTACCATCCGGTACACCACTAACGGTTCGGAGCCTACTGCCCAAAGTGCTGTTTATACCGAACCTATTCCGGCTACCGGCACCGTAAAGTTAAAAGTATTTAGCCCTAGTGGCCGGGCTGGGCAAACTGTAATTATTCAGAATAAATAAAACAGTATTTAAACACTAACCCGATTATTAACGCTTGTTTACTATCCGGAATAATTGATGCTTGATAACTCTATTTTTAAAAGTTATTTTAGCTTATATATCGTTTAGATTGAAATGTACCGTTAACTCAATAATATTTAAAATCAGTAGATTAACTTAGGAAAGTATTACATATTCTTTGTACGGCTTATTACTCTTGGTTTAAATAAGATACATGACTTTCGATAATTTTAAAGCTTCGCTTACCCAGGCTGCGCCGCCCAGCGGCTTAACAAAAGAGCTACAAGCCATGTGGTACGACGGCAAAGGCAATTGGCACCAGTCGCACGAAATTGCACAGGAAAAAAACACACCTACTCACTGCCTGATACACGCCTACCTGCACCGCAAAGAAGGCGACACCTGGAATGCTAATTATTGGTACCAACGGGCCGGCCGTAAAATGCCAAAAGTATCGTTAGAACAGGAGTGGGAAAATATTACCCAGGAGTTACTTAATGCGTAATATTTTGCTTAAAGTATCGCCGGTAAATAGGTTTGCGGTAACTAAACTGCGCCCACATAAACGGGTACAAAAGTAAATCAAATAAAAAAGAGGCCGTTCGGTACTGAATTAAATCACTGATAATGGCTCCGCCCTGGGGGTGTTTGGTTACTACATGCCGGTGTTGCCAAAACCGCAAAGGCCACGGCAATTGTTGCCCCTGATCTATAAAATAAGCTTCCTGCGCCGTTACTTTACTTTCGGTAATTAGGCTAGTCCAGGTTTGCTTCAGCCCCAGAATATTCATCTGGATAGCTACTATATCGTTTGGCTGGCTACCATCAAAGCGCAGTAATTTAACTTTCGGGAAAGGCGGCGCTAATTTTAGAAACAGGTCTTGGTTAAAGCCATTAAATACCGTCAGAAAATCTTGTTGTACATGGGTATGGAGGGCAATCTTCACGTATTTTGTTTAGTTCTGTTGCTCCTTAATAACCGAACAGCCCGTAAAAAGTTAAATATTCTTTAACTACGCTATTACAAAATACTCGATTTGCTACAAAATATTGCAGACAACCTTCACAACCGCAGAATATTAGCAGATATTTCAGTTTTCTACGACAGCAGATTTTCAATATCGGCTTTGGTTAAATTTTTAATTACGCTTTCGTCGGTAGAAATAAGGTCGGTTACGAGCTGAAGCTTTTTGTTTTGCAGGGCCAGAATTTTTTCTTCTACGGTATCTTTAGAAATAAACTTGTAGGTAAATACGGTTTTCTGCTGCCCGATGCGGTGTGCGCGGTCTACGGCCTGGGCTTCTATAGCCGGATTCCACCAGGGGTCCAGGATAAACACGTAATCGGCGGCTGTTAAATTTAAACCCACACCGCCAGCTTTTAAAGAAATCAAAAATACCCGGATACTTTCATCTTGCTGGAAACGCTCTACCTGCTGCTGCCGGTTTTTGGTATTGCCATCGAGGTAAGTATACGTGATATGGCGCTCATCCAGGGCAGCCCGTACAATATCCAGGTGCTTCACAAACTGACTAAATATTAAAACTTTGTGCCCCTTTGCTACCACATTCCGGATCATCCGGAGTATTTCTTTCATTTTACCCGATTCGCCTTCGTAGTTCTCATCGGCTAAACGCGGGTGATTGGCAATCTGCCGTAGCTTCATCAGGCCCTGCAACAGCATAAATTGGGTATTAACGGCACCCTGCTCTTCCAGGCCTTTTAATATTTTATTCCGGTAAAAAGATTTGGTCTCTTCGTAAGCCTGCTCCTGCTCTTCGGTCATTTTGCAATAGGTAACCTGCTCTATTTTTTCGGGCAGCTCTTTGGCTACCTGTGATTTGTGCCGGCGCAAAATAAACGGTTTTATGAGCGAGTGTAGCTTTTTGGTTTTTACCTCGTCTTTTTCTTTTTCGATGGGCTTTAAAAATTCTTCTTTAAAGAAATGCTGGTTGCCTAGTAAACCCGGATTGATAAACGACATCTGCGACCATAAATCCATGGTGCTGTTCTCGACGGGCGTACCGGTTAAAATAAGTTTGTGCTTAGATTTAAGTTCTCTTACCGCCAAAGAGGTATTAGAACCCGGATTTTTAATTGACTGCGACTCGTCGAGAATAATATAATCGAATAAATAATTCTTGAGCAATTCTTTATCTAAACGCACAATGCCGTACGAGCTTAAAACCAGGTCGTAATGCTTAAACTGGGCAACCGTTTTGTCGCGGTAAGTGCCGGTATAATTTAAAATGCGCAGGCCGGGCGTAAAGCGTTGCGCTTCGTTTACCCAGTTGTAAATAAGTGAGGTAGGCATAACCAGCAACGAGGCACTCTGAGCACCGTTTTCTTTCTGGTACTGCAGCATCGCCAGTGTTTGTACGGTTTTACCCAAACCCATATCATCGGCCAGGCAGCCTCCAAATTTATAGTCTTTTACAAAGTGCAGCCAATTATAACCCGCCTTTTGGTAAGGGCGCAGTTCGCCTTTAAAGCCAACGGGCAAAGGTTTATCTTCAATGGTTTCGAACTCGCGCAGCTTCTCCAGTTTGCGACTCATGGTTACCACGGCCAGGTTGCCGTTTTGCAAATCGTTAACCAGGGCCATGTGGTGTTTGCGCAGGGTCAGTTCGGTATCGTCGCCGTCAGAGAACGCAAATAATTCAATATATTGGGTAAACCACTCCTCCGGAATAATGGCAATCTGGCCGTTGGGGAGCTTAAATTCGTTTTTACGGTTTAAAATATAATGCTTCAGCTTAATAAATGGCACCTCAAATTCGCCAAAATGCACGGTACCGTAAATATCAAACCAATCGGTATTTTCCCGGATGCCTACACTTACTTTTACTTCGCCAATAAAATAATTTTTGTTGGAACCGTTAAGCTGTTTAATAACAAACCCTTGCTCCTGCAATTCTTGCGCGTGAGTACCCAACCAGGCAAAAGCCAGGCTCTTATCTAAGTAAGCTTTGCCGTTTTTTACTTCCAGCGCGCGTTTAGAAAGTTCTTTTATGTATTCCTTTTCGTGATCGATGTTGCGGATAAGCCGGTGAAACACGTAAGACTCAGGCGTTTTTTCCAGGCTTACGCTTACCTTTTTTATGTCTTGGGTAGATACCGTGTGTTCGCCGTACTTAAACGACAGGTGAAAAAGAATTTTGCCGCTACTGCCGTTTTTATTTAACCCGCTGCTATTGAGCTGGCCATTGCCGTTTACAAAAAGCTGCGGGGTATTTTCGTTTTCTACAATCTCCGAAAAAGTTAAACAAGGACTGGGGTCGTGTTTTTCTGACCGAATATCAAAACCTTTGGCGTATACATCAAACTGCTCTACCAATGGGGCCACAAATTTTTCGTAGTAGGCTTCTTCTACCTTACGCGGAATTAAAATAAATTTTTTATTCAGAAAAGGCTGCAGTTTTTTACCGTCTACTTCTTTCTGAAAACTATATAGCACGCTATCCAGCAGTAACCAAGCCGGGTCGTTGCAAACCAAAACAGCATCTTTGTACTGGAACTCCAGCTTTTCGCCGGCATATTTTATGGTCGGGAAATAATGGGTATTATCGTCGTTGCGACGGAAATGAAAAAGAATGCTGGCTTTTTCGGGCGCCATTTTTATTTCTTTCCAGGTAGGTTCACCGTCTTTACCCATTATAAAAACGTGTCTGTCGTGGCGCAGCAATTCTAAAATTTTGGCCATGCGCCCTTGCACGTATCGGCAAATGGTGTCTTGTAATACCTTGTCGCCTTTATCGGGGTCGAAGGTTTTCAGAAAAAAATCGGTTACAGTGGTTTTTTTCGTAGAAAACTTTTTTACGATTGCTTCCTGCTGCATCTGGTCGATGAGCGCGATAAGCTTAAAATCGGTAGCATCGAGCCGGGCCGAAAACTCTTCGGCATTTTTAGCTGATATATTCTGGTGCTGGAGCGTAAGTTGTTGGCGCGAATTTACCTGCACCACAAAAGATTCAAATAAATACCCCAGGTATTCGTGCGCAAACAGCGAATAAACGATCTGAAACGGCTGCGTTGTGAATACTTTCATGGGTTCTGGAAATATCAGACCTCCAAATTAACATTTTTCTTTAAAAAAAAGCCTTTTCACCTATTATATTTTAATCAAAAAGAATATTTAGGTAAAAAATTTAAAGAAATAAATAGTATTCTTTGAATATTTGCTTATACAATCTGTGGTTAATACTTACCTGTCGTCGCTCGGAGATTGCGCTAAAAGGTTTTTAGAGCGTGGTTTTAGGATCTACAGACGCCGCTTTAATAGCTGGCCGGATAGAAACCAGAATGGTAATTACAACTATGGTAAGGCCGGTAAGTAAAAAATCCGATACATTCATTTTAACCGGGTAAGCATCTACCAAGGCGGTAGCCATCCCCATAGATATTATGCCGTAGGTTTGCTGCACCCAGCAAATTAACAACCCGGTTAATAAGCCTAAAATGGCACCAATTACGGCCACAATACCGCCTTCGGCTAAAAATATATTCCGGATTAAAACCGGGCTGGCACCCATGGCGGCCAAAATAGAAATATCTTTTTTCTTATCGATAACTAACATGGATAGCGAAAAGAAAATATTAATAGAGGCAATTAATAAAATAAAGGCAAAGGTTATAAACACGAACATCTTCTCTACTTTTACCGCCCGCAGCAAACTCAGGTGTTGCTGGTCGGAGTTGAGCACCTTAAAATCGGGTCCTAACAGTTGCTGCAACTGCTGCTGTACCCGGTTTACCGAAGCCGATGGTTGTACCTTAATTTCCAAAGAGGTGCGTTTGTTGCCGTACTCCATTAATTCCTCGGCAAAGGTTAACGGCACAAAAACGTAATTGTCGTCGTACTGTTTTTCTATTACAAATACGCCGCCCGCCAGAATAGATTTTTCGTTAAACGCATCTTCGGGGTCTAAGGAAAGCGAGGCTTTTTTGCGGTTTTTGGGGTATAACAATTGCATAGGCACAATTGCATTCTGCACCCGGATAGATAAATCGTACTGCACGCCGCGGCCAATTAAGGCATAGTTATAGCCATTGCGCCGCAGCCGGTAATCGCCTTCTATAACCGCCGAATCTATTTTGTTTTGCTGAAAAAAATTATTGCTGACGCCTTTTAGCTTAATTACTTTTTGCCGGTTTTCGTAGCGCAGCAAGGCATTGTCTTCTACTACTTCGGTTAGCAGGGCTATGTCGGGCATTTTCCGGATGCGCTCCAGAAAAGCAGCATTGGTCTCAAAAGATTTGCCTTTAACTGCCATAACGCGCAAATCCGGATCGAAACTGCCGTAGATGCTTCGGATTAAATCTTCGAGCCCGTTAAACACCGAGAGCACAATAATTAAAGCCGCTGACCCTACGGCCACGCCAATCATGGAAATATTGGATATAATGCTGATAATATTTCTTTTCTTTTTAGAACGGAAGTATCGTCTGGCAATAAGAAAAGGAACATTCATTTGATTTTATTCTATAATTACAAAGGTGGTAACAGCCAAATTGCTTAATCTGTAATTACCGCAGCAATATTTTTAATAATTTAGATTACGATCCTATAACTGATTTGCTGAATTTTGGTTTCTGGCACCAATGGATATTCGGTTTAAATCTGTAAATGAACGTACTGCTCCCGAAATTATTTAATAAAATGAGCAAAACTGGCCCAACCTAGCGCCACTTTTACCTGGTATTTTATTGTTCAGCAATATTTAACTTACTTCCAAGCTTTTACAATCAGGCCGGTGCCAGTGGGGTGATTTTGGTTCGCATCGAGCCAGTTAAGCACCAAACAAAAAGGGAAAACCACCAAATAATAAAACGGCAGCAGCACGAAAAAAGCCTTGGATTTACCCAGCATCAGGATAGGGTATTTCATAGATAAGCGCCACGATATTTGGCCGGGTTTGCCGTACGAGTACCGCGCCTGCACTTTGCTGAACCCAGCGGTCCGGAGTTTATCTTCAATTTCTTTAATGTTGTAGCCATCGCGTACGTGCTCTTCAATAAAAGAGCTTTCGTCGTCGTCGTGCACATCAGAGCCGCCCTGGTCGGAGGGGGTAGAAATGAGCAACATGCCGCCCGGCCGCAACGAAGCCTGAATATTCCGGAATACTTCTACATCTTCCAGAATATGCTCCATCACATCTACCGACAAAGCCAAATCGTAAGCATTGGACTGGCAAAAAGTCACCAAATCGGCTACCGCAAATTTCACTTGTCTCGAACGGCCAATCCGGGTAAAAAACTGGTTACTATCGGCCACCTGTTCTTCTTTTACATCTACGGCCAATATTTTCCAGCCCGAGCTCAGGCCCGATAAATAATAGGTATACTGGCCATAACCGGCACCGGCGTCCAGAATATGTATCGCTTTATCGTACCGGCCGGTGGCCCAGGCCCGTATTTCTTTGTGTACATGCCAGGTACGCAGCAAAAGCAAATCCAGCAGGTGATAGAAAAGGCGACGCAGAAAAGGAGTTTTATTAAACGTATTGCCTAATACGCGTTTAATCGGGTCGTACTGCATGTAAGGTAATCTTTATCGAATGCTATTGTCGTCGGTTTCGGCATCGTCTTCCTCGGCGGGCGGAATATCTAAACCGGAAATTATTTTATCCATGTGGGCAGCGTACTCAGCACTATCGTCGAGGTAAAAAATAAGCTCCGGAATTACCCGCACCTGGTTTTTAATGCGCTGGGCCAAAGCGTGCCGGATAGCTTTGGTATGCACCTTCACTTCCTGCAATACGTCGTGAGGCTGTTTAGCCAATAAAAGGCTCAGGTAAACCTTGGCTACGCCCAAGTCCGGCGACACCCGCACCGTGGTTATAGACACATAAGCCCCATTAAATAAATGTGATACATCGCGCTGAAAAACTTCGGCTAACTCTTTTTGTAAAACCCGGCTAAACTTTTGTTGTCGTTTACTTTCCATAGAAGCTGCAAATATCATATTATTTTCCCATTTTTACCTCTTTTAACCGGCTTTAGTTATGGCCGCTACAAAAGTGGCCCGGGCAGGCACCGGAATTTACTTAACGGTAAGTAAAAAATTACTGCCTACAAAAATTACACAACCTCTTGATTAGTTATTTTAAAGGAATATTACTGTCGCGGCTGCTGGTGCTGGTCCTGCTGTTTCTGGCTATCCGGGTGCCATTTATTTTGTTAAACCTGCCGGTTACCCTGCTGGAACTTAAGTTTTTTGTACTGGGCGAACGTCTGGCCGAAGGGGCTACCCTTTACGGTGAGGTTTACGACAACACGGCCCCGCTGGCCGCTTTTGTTTTTCAATTACTCGATGTAGCCTTTGGCCGCAACATTCTGGTGTATCGGTTATTGGCTTCGTTGCTGCTTTTTTTACAGGG
>NZ_JBMQUD010000084.1:0-5491 GCF_057359045.1 Adhaeribacter sp. | reverse complement strand
GCTGCAGGCTATGTTTTACCGTATAAACCCCAATTACCCTACCGGTGCAGTACTTAACTTTGTTGAAATGGGCGCCTACGGCTCCAATTATAACGTTGCCAGTAGGGGAGAAATTTATACGGCCGGTATTTCTTACCATATTCCGGTTAGTAGCCGCCTGTTACAAGCCATTGATATTTATAACAACTACGGCTATTATAACAAGCGGGAAGATGGTTTTGAAAATTCCCACCAGAATGTGTTAGGAGCGCTTTTTACAGCTGGCCCGATGTACATCTATACCGATGCGGCATTTGGTTACAACCACCCGTGGCTGGGACCGGAGTGGACGAATGCTTTTACCACAGGCATGCCCGGCCACACCAAATGGCACCTGCGCTTTAACATTAATACGGGATACTATTTCTGAGCGAATAACAACAGACTACATGAGCAAAGTAAGAAGTGATATAAAAAAATCTTTGGGGCTGGATGTCAACGGGCCTGTATTCTGGTCATCCATTGTTTTTCTGGTGGTCAGCATAGCCCTGGTGCTAGTTTTTCAGGAAAGTGCAGAAACGTTCTTCAGCGAGGCACAGGCGGCCGTAACATCAACCATGGGATGGCTGTTTATATTAAGTGTTAACATTTTTGTTGCTTTCTGCCTTTTTTTGGCTTTTAGCCGCTTTGGAAAAATAAGATTGGGGGGCAAAGATGCCAAACCTGAGTTTACCACTTCTGCTTGGTTTGCCATGCTATTCAGCGCCGGCATGGGCATTGGGTTGCTTTTTTGGAGCATCGCGGAGCCCATCAACCACTTCCAGACGCCCCCGCTCGGGGAGCCCGGTACCCCCGCGGCTGCCCGGCAAGCCATGAACTTTACCTTTCTGCATTGGGGCTTACATGCCTGGGCCATTTACGCTTTGGTTGCTCTCGCCCTGGCTTTTTTTACCTATAACCGGCAACTGCCGCTTACCGTCCGTTCGGCTTTTTATCCCTTTCTGGGCGAACGCATCCACGGCGTGGTGGGGCATATAATTGATATATTGGCCGTAATCGCCACACTTTTTGGTCTGGCAACTTCGCTGGGGTTGGGGGTGCAACAAGTAGCGGCCGGTATGAACCACGTATTCCCGGCTATTGTAAATAATTTAACCAACCAGATTATACTGATAGCCATTATTACCGGCATTGCTACTATTTCGGTTGTAACCGGGGTAGACAAGGGGGTACGCATTTTAAGTGAGTGGAACATCCGGATTGCCTTATTTATTCTAGTGGCCGTGATAGTGCTGGGCCCAACGGTTTTTATACTTGGCTCTTACGTGCAGAACACCGGGTCTTACATTGGAAATTTTATGCAACTCTCTTTCTGGAACGAAGCTTACTCCACCAACAATTGGCAAGGCAGCTGGACCGTTTTTTACTGGGCCTGGTGGATTTCCTGGGCGCCGTTTGTTGGAATATTTATTGCCCGGGTTTCCAAAGGGCGCACCATCAAGGAATTTATACTGGGCGTGCTCATTGCGCCTTCGCTTCTCTCCTTTTTGTGGATGACGGCTTTTGGCAGCACTGCCCTGCACGAGACCTTAGCCGGCAATACCACAATTGCCGAGGCGGTAGCCGCCGATATATCAACCGCCTTGTTTATATTCTTTGAGCAACTGCCTTTTTCAACCGTACTTTCGGTAATAGGTGTAATTCTGATAAGTGGCTTTTTTGTTACCTCCGCCGATTCTGGTTCGCTGGTAGTGGTAAGCCTTACTTCTGGTGGCAATCCTAATCCATCGGTAGGGATACGTATTTTCTGGGCACTGGCAGGCGGCGCTGTAGCTGCGGTATTATTAGTTGGCGGTGGCTTACAGGCGCTACAAACGGCTGTTATTATTACTGGGCTACCCTTTGCCTTTATACTTCTGCTCATGTGCTACAGCCTCTATCGGGGTTTAAATGAAGAAGCCGAAGAAGAGGCTAAGCTTGGCCAAGCGCAACAACGCAAAGCTTACCAACAATTGGTGACCGAAATGTTGGTTAAACGGGCGCAGAAACAAGATGCAAAGTTAGCTGAAAGTAAAAACAGTAATCCTACCCCAACAAAACCTGATACGTTATGATTACAATAGATGCCTTGATGGTCTGCCTGGACCTAAGCGATATTGATGAGAAATTAGTAGCTTTTACCCGCTCTATCTGCGAGCGCATAGATGTGCGTAAAGTATACTTTGTACACAATATTAAATTATACGAATTAGGCGATGATTTCCGGGAGTTGATTGGTGAGGTAGATTTAGCGAAGGAGGTAGAAGATAATATTACCGACATTGTAGCCGGGCAGTTTGGCAATATTACTGCCTACGAAATACTGGTGAGCGAAGAGCCAAACACCGAAGTTCTCCTGGCCGACCTAGTGAAACGCTATAAAATAAAGCTAACGCTTTTGGGTAAAAAAATGAGCGATAAAAGCACCGGCGCACAGGGCACAAAACTACTGCGGATACTTCCCTGCAGTGTACTAGTTTTCCCGGAAACGGCCAGCTTCAATATTAAGAAAGTGCTGGTGCCCATAGATTTTTCGGCGGCATCGGTACATGCCCTACAGCTCAGCCAAAACTTGTCGGGCCAATTGGGGTTGCAACTGGAAATTATGCACGTTTACCGCATTCCATCCCAGTTCTTCCCGCTAATATCGGAAGATAAAGCCGTGCGAAAAGCCGAGGAACTAGTAAAAGGAAAGTTTGCCGATTTGCAGAAAAGGCACCAGGAAATTGCGCAAGTACCTTATACCCTGGTGCGTGCTGCGAATAAAAGTATAGCCGAACGCATAGTACTGCACCTGAAAAAAGGACGCCATGACCTTTTAGTGTTAGGCCTGAAAGGCAACAACCCGCTACCATCCTTGAGCCTTGGCAGCGTGCCTACCGAAATGTATAACACCGATATAAATGTGCCGCTTTGGTTGGTATATTCCGAGGAGGTACTCAAGCGATAAAAGCTAAATACATAAGTTTACCAGCTTCCGTTTGTGTAACAGGTAATTGCCATTGGTTACTCAAGTCCGGCTGCTAATAGGTTTCTGATGCCGGTTACTATCATGTCTATACCGATAGCGCCTAGGAAAAAACCGTTTATGCGGAGAAGCAGCTCCATATTCTTGTCGAAAGCCGTCTGGACCTTTTTAGAGCGCATCTTATGCCTGACCTGTTTCAGGCCCATGATAATGAAAAAGTTCAGCAGCACGATGATAACTAAAGATAGAATTCCCTGCCACAAAACCAGTTGCTCCGACATCAATACCGTAAGCGAGATGGTACCAGCACCAACCATAAACGGCAAGGCTATTTCCGATGCCAAATCGTGCAGGTCTCCTTTTATCTGAATGAAGGCTTTTTTGCCTTGCACTATAAATATATAGGCAAAGGAAAACAATACCACCCCGCCAAAAATGCGGAAGGACTCAAAATTAATCCGGAAAACTTTTTGAAATACCAAGTCTCCAAAGAGCAGAAACACTAGATAAATAGAAAAGGTAATGCTGCTGGCCTTTATAAAAACAGAGCGAAAATCTGTATCGGACAGGTTGCTCATCACGGGCTTCAGGTACAGGAAGAGCGCAAAAGGGTTTAGCATCACCAGAAAACTAACTATGGCTGTAATCATAAAATTAGTATTGGTTATGTATGCGTTTAACTACGCAGAATAATAAAGCTAGATTTATATAAAGTTATTTAACCCGTTTTAAGTAAAGGGACAAATACATAAAAACCTTATAAATAGGTAGTTTACAATGGTACTCTTGGGTAATTGCAAATTTCTACCTCTTTACCTGTTTTACTATTAAGCAGGCGGCTTGGACGGTTATTTTGCGCCAGTTCGTGCGCCTTAGCAAGCGCCTCTTGCTCATTTTCCATAGTCACCACAATGGTTTTACTGTGATCTAGCACCAGCCATTTTGCCTTTTCCTCATCCCACGTAAGCCGGTAAATATTTTCATTTATCCAGGGCTTATTCCGGATCAGGTCAAGTATTACTTTGCCATCGCTGAAGCTACCGTCCGGATATGGCATTGGCAGCAGCGCAAAGAAAATGTAATACATAGAAAAATAGGTAAACTGATAGGTTAACATACCAGATTCCACCGATTTAACTTGCACCAGGTACATTACTGCAATGGCCGCTAAGGCATTAAACAAAGCTCCCCCCGAAAAAATCAGGATATTGGACAAACGCTTATTATGCTTCAGGTTATCAAACGAACAGAATCCATAATAGAAATAATATTCTCGTACTTCCAGTATCCACCAGCTAAATAATTTGTTTCCGGTTCCGACAATTACTTTAATGTTCTTGCCACCCATCAGCCAGGCAAAAAAAACGTGGCCTGCTTCGTGAATAAAAGAGATAATGGGGAGTACGAGGAAGAAGGCCAGAAAAAACTTTGGCAAATCATTTATTCCAAACATAATTATACCTTGTACGGAAGCAATGAATGTAGTTACGAGCTTTTGTTCACTTTCTGCTGTATAATCCTTGGTTTGCCAGTAGGCCAAGTGTATACTAAGCCCGCAGCAAAGCAAGGCATTCTTTAGCAAGAAGCAATTAGGACCAACTACATCGAAGTTTTTAAATATTTCAGCGTATTGATTAACTCCTATTAATCGCTTATTTAATATAATCCGGTTTATGTGGCGGAATTTAGTAAGAAAGTAGACTGAATGGTACTTGTTGAACTAAGTTAGTTATCAAAACTACCTTTGAAACAATCAGATACAAACTTAATAAAAACCTGTTAGCCAGTTCATGGCTTCATAGTGATGATGAAAGTTCTTGAATTCAAAGGAATTATAAGGTTATTTACAAGTAAGAAAAAGCTTAGTTATGTCTTGGTCATATTCTGGATTGGCTGATGCTACGCGCGCTAACTTCTTGACAGTAGGCTGCTGGAGTGGATGAGAAAAGAACAATTATAGCTGGGGGCATAAATGGCACTTTTATTCCCTACTTGAGTTGCATCTAATAAAATATTCTCCACCTTGAAGTTTTGGGCTGCTTCAACTACTTTATTTCATAATCATCTAAACTGCCCAATCTCTAAATCACCTATACAACTTACTTCTAATATATTTTCGGTCAGATGATATTCTAATTCTATATTTTGACTCTCATATACTAGCATAGACTTCAACAACAAAAATGTACTTACATCCTGCTATCATACAATTCACATTTTCAGTTATTGAATGATGAGTTCGGCTACCTTAACCGGTTTGTCAGAAGCTTATTATAGTCTAACCCAATAACCAGGCTTTTGGAGTTGCTACCTTTGACTGGAGGGGAAAAGCTAGGCAGAATTAAGGGGAGTATTAAATTTGACTGTATGAGAAAACGAGTATTTGATTCCTCTTTCAAAAAAATGGCTGTTGAGCTCTCTTATGCGAAAGGTTCGGTAAAAGAGGCAGCAGTTGAACTGGGTATCGCTCCGGGCCGGATAAGGAAGTGGCGCCAGCAACCTGAG
>NZ_JBMQUD010000083.1:0-58537 GCF_057359045.1 Adhaeribacter sp. | reverse complement strand
TCTTAAACGTTCTTCTTTGGTGGGATCATCATCTTTATCACAGCTGGCCGTTAAAAAGGTTAAAACAAATAAGAAAATTAAGGCACTGTAATTTTTCATAATAAAAAAATTTAATTAGAATTAGTTAATATTAATAGAACAAAAGTAGTAAAACATTTTACCGAGATAATTATCGGTACTCAAAATTAAAGCCGATAATACCTAAACAAAGGCCGGTGACCAGCCAATTTCACTTTTAACCGGCGTAATTCATTTTCTTTCAGTAAAACAGGAAAGCTCCGCTGTAAATTGTGTGGGTTACAAATAACTGGCATAAATATACGATAAACAACTACAAATCAATCAATTATTTTTAATGCAGGTTTACCCCTAATTTAATGGGGCAAGCTGCTATTCTGGTTGAGCAAGTTTTTAAAAGCAAAAAGACCGCCTTTAGAGCAGTCTTTTTACTTTTATTAAGCCCTTTAAATTTATTGGCCGGGCAAAGGGTTGATGCGGTAATTATTAGTATTAACCGGGGGCAAAGTAGACCCAAAAGCTGCGTTTATGGCTTTGATAAATTCATTTGCAATCAGGGCCTGGCCGCGCGGATTAGGGTGTACTCCATCTAAAGAAAACAAGCCCGCCGGTGGTGCAATAGAATTAGTTGTAGCATCTAAGCCGGCCAAAGCAACATTAATATTTACCAGCGCTACCCGGCCATTGCGCGAGGCTACCTCCTGCTGAATAACATTGTTATAATCGGTTACCCGCGCTGCTATAATGGCGGGTTCCGCTTCGTCGAGGACGTACTGGTTCGGGATGGGCACACTTATACCCCACCCGCCCCGTGGCGCCTGATTGCAGTCGCTAATGGGGCCCGCCAATAAATTATCCTGGGGCGTGAGCAAAGTCAGGAAATCTTTGGTAGGGTCCATGTGGCGTAAACCGGTTGCGGTAATAATTACCGGGTAATTTACTTTGCCTTCCCGGAAATTTACCCGCGCCGCAGCGGGACCTTGCTGGGCATAAGCCGTATTAAGCGCGTTGGCCTGAATGGCCGTTAAACTAAATGGGATAGGTGCATTAGCCCCACCAGCGGTAAGCCCGGCATTTACTACCTGAAAAAAAGGCAATCTGGCTACATTCGGAATATTGGCAATAGCCCCTTTTGTATTATTACCCGTAGAGAGCAAGGCATCGATTGATGATTTAAGCGTAGCGGCAAATACGGCGGTGGGCGTAATATCATTGGTACCGTACAGCAACGGGTTTGTTCCAGGATTAGGGTTGCCGCTGCCCCCGGAAATGGCATAAGCTAATATATCGTTATTACCCAGCCAGTAGGTAAAAAAAGTACCTTTAGCGGCTACCGCATCGGAGAGCATACTGGCCGTAGTACCCGAAGCAAAACGGCCAAAAAATGGATTGAGTTGCCCGTACCCGGCTACTAGGGCATGGAAACTTTTGGCTCCGGTAACCCCAAAATTATTTAGCTCGGCTTTATTGCCACCAAATGCCGCCAGGGCTTCGCCGGGAATGGTGGGCCCGGGTGTCATGCCCAGCTTTTTGGTTTGAGCCGGGTCGGTAGCACAGGTGGGTAAAATAAATTTATACCGGCCAAGAGGAATTCCCGCTACCACAGTACCACTATACCCATTGCCACCGGCGGTACCAAATGCCGGAATATTAAAAGGCGCATTGTTGTTTACAAATTTCATCCGCTCGCCCAATATAACCGGGTAGGCATTTTGCTGCCCTTCCAGGTACAAGGCGTTGTCCATAAAGCCAGCCGTAATAGAGTTACCTACCGCTACGTATTTCGAGAAATCGGCATTGCCGGCCACGGGCGGTGTACGCGGATTGGTTGGGTCTTCGGGCGGTTCGGGAGGTGTATAAGTACAGGCATTTAAGGTTCCGGCAATGGCTAAAGCCGATAATATTAACCTAATATTTTTCATGGAGATATTCTTATGGGCAACTATCATGATTATTGTGGTTCCGGCTTGTTATAATAATTCATCGAAGGTAAGCGACACGTAGTAAATGGCCCCCACGGTAGGCCCGCCGTAAATTTGCCGGTACCGCTGGTTGGTAATATTAGAGCCACCTACTTTTAACATAGATTTAAGCTTCGGCATTTTAAGGCTTACCTGGGCATCAAGGGTAGAGAAGGATGGTACAATTGCATCGTTAATACCCGAAATAAAAGATTGCTGCCAATTATAATCATCGGACCAGCGGTAGGCAACGCTAAAGCCTAGGTTATGGTAAACATTGCGGTTACCGGCGGTTAAGTTAAACTTCCATTCGGGCGTATTAAACGCGGCAATCTGGTCGGGCTCGCTTACATCTTCCAAGGCTAATTTATTCCAGTTGGCATTGCCCCCCACGGTAAAACCTTTGGGCAAAGAGTAAGTTAAACCCAGACTGGCGCCTTGTGCCGATACTTCTTCGGTTGCGTTGGAGTAAAGCTGGTACGGCTGAAAGCGGCTGGTGGCGATATCAAAGGCAGCCCCTGGTAAATTAGTACGGGCATCGCTGGGGGTTTGCACTACGGTAGCATTTAAAATAAAATTTTTGTAGGTGCTGTAGTAATAATTGGCATCAAATAATAATTTTTTATCGGCAGTAAGGCCGCGGTAGCCTATTTCGTAAGACTTTACCTGCTCTGGTTTTACGTAAGCAACATTGCCGGCTTTTAATAAACCGGCGTTTTCAACTACCGCCCGCGACGAATTGGTACCAGTGGCCACATCGGCCGCTACTTTGGCGCCAAAAGCCTGCACCGACGACAACAACAGCGTATTAGATTCCGGTCCGTAGAGCCTTAAGCCGCGGCTGTTTTCGGGTACCCCGCCCACCAAAATAGCTTGCCCAATATTCAGAAAAATAAATTGGTCCTGTGTGGCCGGGTTACGGAAGCCAGTTTGGAAAGAAGCCCGCAAGTGGTGGTTTTCGGCAACGGTAAATACCGCCGAAGCCCGGGGCGTAATCCTGCCTTTAAAATTCTCGTTTTTATCGTAGCGCAACGAACCTGTAATTTTTAACCGCTCGTCCATCAGGTTTTTAATGGCCTGCACATAAGCCCCGTATTCGTAAATGGTAATATCGTTGCCGGTGGTATCGCTAAAAATAGTACCGTTAGAATTTAAATCGTATAAACGGTAGTTACCACCCACCTGCACATCTACCCATTTGCCCGTCCATTTGCTAAAATCGTACTGGCCCTCGGTATGGTACATTTTGGTTTCATCTACAAAAAGGGCGCCTCTCCTGGAAATAGGAACAGCTGTTATCGAATCTTTTGCCCTGTCGAAAGCAGCACTGCCGGGTAAAAACCGGTTGCGGTCGGCAAAGGTACGGGCTACACTGTGGTTACCCCCGTTAACGCCAGGCACCTGCCCCGTGTAAGCACCGGCATACTCCTGAAACCACTGGGCATCGCTTTTCCAGGTCCGGTTCAGGTTAAGTCCCAGAAAGCGCGAATCGTAAGATTCGCCGGCATCTTCGAGGGTTGCGTACGCGCGCAGGAAAAAGTTGGCTCCTCTTAGCTCTGCTTTATGCTGCTGCAACACAAAATCTTTAAGCGAATACCGGTTGCCAGCCTGGTAAACCGCCGTGCCCTGGCCGTATTTGTAGTGGTAAATGGCCTCTATGCCTTCGGTTATCCGGTAATGCAGGGCTACATCGCCTTTAACGCTATAAGTATTGTAGTCCACAAGATCTTTTTCGAGGTAACCGGTGCGGGCTACCCGTACCGGGGCACCGCCTGCGCCAATGGGTAAGCTGGTTACAGCCTCATCGCCGTATATATTCAGGGCATTGTAAGCCGGGTTGTTGGGGTCGTTGCGCAAAGATGCGTAGGTTAAGGGATCCACGTTTTCGGTGCTCGAAGCATGCCAATCCAACGCTTTGGTATAAGCCAGGTTTACTTTAAAAGCAAACCGGTTCCGGAAAGCTTTGGCGTAACGGACCTGGAAATCATACATGGGGCTAACATCTGCATCCGAACTGTTAATGTGGTTTACACCTATTTTGGCCATGGCACTTAATCCCTGAAACTCAAACGGACTTTTGCTGGTCATGGAAATAACGCCGTTAAACGCATTGGGGCCATACAATGCCGATGCTGCCCCCGGCACTATTTCTACACTATGGGCATCTAAATCTGATAAGCCAGTCATGTTACCGGTCGGGAAATTTAGCCCCGGAGCCTGGTTATCTACACCATCGATAAACTGCACCATGCGCGGATTGTTGGTACCGTTAAAACCGCGGGTATTAATCACTTTAAAACCCATGCTGCTGGCTACCACGTCTACTTGTTTCAGGTTCTGTAAACCATCGTAAAAACTAGCCGAAGGCGTTTCCCGGATTGCCAGAATATCCATTTTTTCAATACTTACCGGCGACCGCATAATATTTTCTTCTACCCGCGAGGCGGTTACCACTACTTCCTGCCCCAAAGCCGATATTTCGCTTATGGTTACATTCAGGTCGGAGCGGCTGCCGGTTATGTTAAATTCCTGCGTTTGGAAACCCACGTAAGAAAATACCAGGTTAAACGGTGGGGCAGTAACTGTGGTAAGCGAATAATTTCCGCGGTTGTCGGTCGTGGTGCCAATTACCTTGCCCTTAACGTAAATATTTACGCCGGTTAATGGCTCATTGGTTTGGGCATCTATTACCCGACCAGCAACGGTAACGCCGGTTTGGGCAAAACCCGGTAAACCCGCTAACAGTAACCAGGCAAATAAAAGGTAAAAAATTTGTGGTGGTTTTGGTAATTTTTTCAACATAAAAGCCTAATCATTAAATTTAATTTTTTCCGGAATCAGTTTTACTAATTTAAGGATAAAGATAAAGAAAAGATAATCCTGCACCATTTTATTTTATTTAAGTCTGCTTGGTATATCCGGCTTTCTGACTTTAAATAAATATTTCTGTTTGCCAATATTGCTGCTCTTTAAAAAAATGAAAGCTAAATATATAATTTAGAACTATACCGTGAATAGACAAATAAAATATCAGTTCTGTTAAGTCAAAAAAGATATTCTTCTCATAGATGTATTTTAGCCCGCGTGCCGGCGGTTAAAAACTTGCCCCAAAACTGCCGCCTTTATTAAGACTCAATCTTAAAAGCCTGCTTCCCTCATAGCCTCGCCAACCGGGCTCAACCACTAATTAAATGTTTAATATACAACAGTTTACATACGCACATTTATTTACATTAAGTTTGTTCTTACCTAAAGGCTTTGTGCACCCCGCTGTAAAAAATCATTATTCTGCTGGTTACTGCACATCCAATACAAAACCCAGCGAACCACATACCAGCCCATTAAAGGCAAAAGTGCCGAGATTATTAAAAATTATTTTATCAAAATCCGGAGAATAACGTTAAGTCATAGCATTAATTTAGAAGACAATGTACGACGTAACGATAGTGGGTGGCGGCCCGGCCGGTTTAAGTGCAGCTTTACTGCTGGGCCGGTGCATGCGCAAAATTCTTTTATTCGATAGTGGTGTTTACCGCAATGCCTGGTCCGATGCCATGCACGCTTACTTATCGCGCGATGGGGTAAACCCCCGCGAATTTATTAAGCTGGCGCACCAGGATTTAGAAAAGTATGATTTTGAACTAAAGCAAAAAGAAGTGGTGAGTGCCCGCTGTAGCGGTAGTTTTTTTGAAGTAACCGACAGCGACAACCAGGTTTATTTATCGCGAAAGTTACTTTTGGCTACGGGTATAAAAGATCGCTGGCCTCAGATTCCGGGGGCCGAGGCTTTTAACGGCAAAAGCATACACCATTGCCCCTACTGCGACGGCTGGGAACATAAAAATACCGCTTTGGGCGCGTACGGCAAAAACCGCGATGCGGTAGGCTCGTCGTTATCTTTAAAAACCTGGAGCAGCAATGTTACCTTGTTTACCGATGGTACCCGGCGCTTACGCCCCGCCGACGTGCAGTTACTCGAACGAAATAAAATTAAAATTGTAACCGCCCCTATCGAAAAGTTAGAAGGTGAGGGTTCCCGGCTGCAGCGGGTAATATTGGCTGGCGGTGCCAGTGTAGCCTGCGATGCTATTTTCTTTACCACCGGCCAAGACCAGAAAACCGATTTGGGTAAGCAACTGGCCTGTGATTTTACCAGCAAAGGCGTAATCCGGACGTATAACCAGCAACAAACCAATATTAAAGGCTTGTACGTAGCCGGCGATGCTGCCCGCGATATGCAATTGGTAATTGTGGCCGCCGCCGAAGGAACCAAAGCCGGCGTAATGATTAACAAAGAGTTGCAGGAAGAATTCAGGTTGTAAAAGCAATTCAGGTTTAGCAGAGGTTTATACTAAAGAGCTTGTAAATATTACCTAATAGTATTAACGGCTGGTCAGGCTGTGTTTATAAATATTTATCCAAAATAAAGTAGAAAAGAGAAGGCGAAAAACAGTACTGGTATGGTAAAGCGCTCCGGCTTTTTATTCCTGTTGCTTTTACTTATACCGGTAAATGTTTTTTCGTGGGGCTTTTTTGCGCACCAGCGCATAAACCGGTTGGCGGTATTTACGTTACCGCCCGAAATGATCCGTTTCTACAAACAACACCTGATTTATATAACCGAAAATGCGGTAAACCCCGACAAGCGTCGCTACGTGGTTAAAGCCGAAGGGCCGCGCCATTTTATTGATTTAGATGTTTACGGCGACAGCGTTAAATTCAAATTACCCCGCACGTGGCCTGCAGCAGTAGCCCAATACGGCGAAGACTCTCTTGCTAAGCACGGTGTGTTGCCCTGGCACCTAAGTTTGGTAAAATACCAGCTAACCGAAGCTTTTAAGCAACACAACTTACCGGCTATTTTGCGCCTTTCTGCCGACTTGGGCCATTACCTCGCCGATGCCACCGTACCGCTGCACACCACCCGCAACTATAACGGGCAGTTTAGCAATCAACACGGTATTCACGGTTTCTGGGAGTCGCGGGTGCCGGAGTTACTATCCGGAAATTACGATTTTTTTGTGGGACCAGCCGCCTATATTGCCCAACCGCAGCAAAAAGCCTGGGAAATAGTATTCCGGTCGCATGCTGCCCTTGATTCGGTGTTCCGGTTCGAGCAAGAAGTAGCGGCCCAACTCCCCGAAGACAAAAAATATACCTATGAAGAACGCAATAATATTACCATTAAAACATATTCCCGCGCCTACACCACGGCGTATCATCAGAAATTAAAAGGCCAGGTAGAACGACAAATGCGGTACGCCATCTGGCTGGTGGGCTCTTTCTGGTACACCTGCTGGGTAGATGCCGGCCAGCCAGATTTAAATAACCTGCAACCCCTTACCCCAGAACAAAAGCTGCAACTGGCAGAAGAGAAAAAACAGCTAAAACAAATCGTAACCCCCGATCGGCCCCATGAAACTGAAGACAATTAAATTGCCCTTTTCGTGGCCCATTTATTACATTAACCTATTTTATTCGTCACATCTTTTGCGGCATTCATCACATTTAGTTTTAGGTTTTAAGGCATAGCCGTAACATTGCCTTAAAATTTACTTTATGCACTACAAAAGAATAGAATTTTGGGTAGTAACTGCCGTTACAATTTTTATTATTTTCCATTTTGTACAAGAAGCTGCCAGCGTATTAAACCGGTACAGCAGCGAAGATATTTTGCAGTATTATGGTGGCCGCTTTCAGGAAAAAGGCCTTTCTTACGGCTTTTTGCAACGGCACACCTACCCTTTACTGGTGTATTACCTAACAATATATTTCTCGTTTCTGCTCGTTAATTTCTACATCTACCCCAAGCTTTATCTTAAAAAAGATTATACCGTAACGGTACTGCTCAGTTTAGTAGTGTACCTGGGCGTAGTGCTCTCTTTCTCAGTTACCGATACTTGGTTTAAAGGTTATTTGCTCGTAGGTTTTAATTACTTTTTTATGAAAAACCTGGTACTGGTAATTTTACTTTTTGGCGGCTATGTACTTTACATCATTATAAAAGAAGCGGCCATATGTACGCTTACCACCCAAAACGCCTATTTTTCCGCTTATACGCCCCAGATTAAACGCGAACTGCAGGTAATTGGCGGCATCTGGCTGGGCATATTATTAATATTTGCTTTTTCTTACGATAATGGCGGGCTGCGCGAACTTGGGGCCTTTTGGTTTACCATGATTCCTTACGCCTACTGCTTGTACGCCTTAAACCGGTATTGGCTCCTGCCCGAATACGACCAGAACGGTCAACAGTTTTGGCCCTACTTTATTAAACTACTCTCCAACTCGCTGCTACTGGCTATTCCGTTTGTGTTGGTATTTAGCGCCCTCCTGAATAATTATGAACCCGGCATTTTTCTCGCGATATGGTTAGGCCAGTTGGTGGTAGTGGGTAGTTTTTCGGCGTTGGTGTACCGGTCGGTTAAAAAAAGAACCAACCAACTGGTAACGTTAAAGCAAGAATTGGGGCAAACCACCGCTAACCTAGATTTTCTTCGCTCCCAAATTAATCCGCACTTTTTATTTAACTCCTTAAATACGCTTTACGGTACTGCGTTGCAGGAAAACAGCGATCGCACCGCCCAGGGCATTCAGATGCTCGGCGACATGATGCGGTTTATGCTGCACGAAAATAATCAGCAAAAAATATTGCTCACCCGCGAGATAGAATATATGCGCAACTACATTGAGTTACAATCGTTGCGCACGTCGGCCTCGCCGGATATTCTTATTCAAACCAAAATAGAAGACGTGCTCACCGAAAAGTTTATCGCGCCCATGTTGCTGATTCCTTTTGTAGAGAATGCGTTTAAACACGGCATCAGCCTGAAGCAAAAATCCTGGATTAGGGTTACCTTGCATTATGAGACCGATAAACTATATTTTGATGTGTACAACAGCACCCATGCCAAGCAAGAGCAAGACCCCGAGAAAGACAAATCCGGCATAGGTTTAGAGAATGTGCGGCAGCGCCTCACGTTGCTTTATGCGGGTAAACACGATTTGGTTATAAGAGAAACGTCCGAAGAATTTTTCGTTCACCTTACCTTGCAGCTATAATATTAAATGCGCTTCAGAGAAATACTTTTTTAAAGAAGCTGTTTAGAGTATATTTAAATTTTAATAATCGATTAAAAAAGCGGAATAAAATGGCCTCTTTCTCCCATTAATCGCCGTCATTCCAAAGAATCTTATGGGTTACCTAATCAGAAGATTCTTTGGGAATGACGGATTTCGGCTGATTCTACTTAAATTTAAACATACTCTTAGTTATTTTCGTTTCGAGCGGGGTTTGGCACCATTGGTGGTGTTATCACCGCTAATCTTTTAGCTTTTACCGGATTACTTGCCGATGAAAACACGCGGCAAGGACAAACACTAATATTATTTCCAAAACACCAAATATACGCTACTTAAAACAGAACAATGTGTATGAAGGCAATTGCGATTGACGATGAACCCATGGCGCTGGAGGTTGTGCGTTCTTTGGCGGCTAAAGTTCCTTACCTGGATCTGAAAGCCAGCTTTACCGATGCCTTTAAAGCCCTGGAATATTTACAGCAGGAGCCCGTAGATTTGCTTTTTCTGGATATTAAAATGCCCGATATTTCGGGATTGGAATTTGTAACCAGCCTACATAAGAAGCCGCTGGTTATTTTTACTACAGCTTACTCCGAGCACGCCGTTATTAGTTTTGAGCTGGATGCCATTGATTATTTACTTAAGCCTTTCTCGCTGGCCCGCTTTGTAAAGGCCTGCAACAAAGCCCAGGAACAACTGCAACTCCGCAGCCACACCATTGCCCCCAAAGACTATATTTTCCTGAAGACCGGCTACGAACAGGTAAAGGTTTTTTACCACGAAATTTTGTACATAGAAGCAGCCGGCAATTACATAACCTATATTCTGGAAAACAAAAAACTACTAACCCGGCAAACCATAAACGAACTAACCGAGCAACTCCCACCCGAAAAATTTACCCGGATACACCGGTCGTACATTGTGGCCAAAGATAAAATAGAGAAAATTGAGCGCCACCAGGTAAAAATTAAAAACCACTACGTGCCGGTAGGCGCTTCTTATATGCAACAGCTAAAATTAGCGTAGTATTTATAAATAATAGCTTGCCTAGGTCAAATACCGGAGTCATAAACGCTTTTGGTATTTATAGACAATTTATCTATCTAAGCTAAAGAAGAACCTCGCTCCTATTCTTTGTAAAAAGCACTATTTGTCTTTATTAATCTTCCTTTTTAAGGATATATTGCGTTAAGCAACCGGTCCAACAGGTTGTAAACGGCACGCGCACTGCCAGCCTGGCTTTAAGCTTCGGCTTAACACTTATTTTGCTGTTCCCCCCATTTATTTCTAAGGCTTGTTCCGGGTTTACAGATGAGTTTTTGTAAATTTGAATTTATTATTTACAAAAATCTTATCTGTTATGAATAAAACCAGGCGTTTATATATTTTGGGCGGTTTAGCTTTGCTGGTGGCTTGCCAATCGGCTAAAACTACTACCCCTACTGCCCAAAACACCCCAGAACCGACTACCCAAGAAATAACCCAACCTATGAAAAAAACCGGTTTTACCTATCCGGAAACCCGCAAAGTAACCCACACCGATAATTATCACGGCACTGAAATCCAGGACCCGTACCGCTGGCTCGAAAACGATACCACCAAAGCGGTAGCCAACTGGGTACAAGCCCAAAACAAACTTACTTTTGGTTACCTAAACCAGATACCTTTCCGGAACCAGATAAAAGAACGTTTAACCAAGATCTGGAATTATCCTAAATATGGTTCGCCGTTTAAGCGGGGCAGCAAATACTATTTCTACAAAAACGATGGCCTGCAAAACCAAAGCATTCTGTACGTGCAAAACAGCCTGAACGGCAGCCCGGAAGTTTTCATTGACCCAAATAAATTCTCGGCGGATGGCACCACTTCTTTAACTACTGTTAGCTTTTCTAAAAGTAATAAATACGTGGCTTACGGTACCTCCGGCGGCGGTTCTGATTGGAACGAATACCACGTGCTGGATGCTACTACCAAACAAAAGCTTAGCGATAAACTCGAGTGGATAAAATTCTCGGGAGCGGCCTGGTTTAAAGATGGATTCTTCTATAGCCGCTACAGTGCTCCTACCAACGGCAGCAAACTAGCCGCTAAAAACGAGTACCACAAAGTATACTACCACAAACTGGGCACACCGCAAGACCAGGATAAGCTAATTTACGAAGATAAAACCAAGCCGCTGCGCTATTTCTACGCCCAAACCACCGACGACGAACGCTTCTTGCTGATTACGGTTTCGGAAGGTGCCACCAGCACCAACGCTTTGTACGTAAAAGACCTCCGCGACGAGAAAAATCCGTTTATGCCGGTGGTAAGTAATTTTGAAGCGGAGTACAGCGTAATCGATAATATTGGCGATAAACTACTGGTGCAAACTACCCACCAGGCCCCGAAAAATAAACTGGTGCTCATCGACCCGAAAAAACCGCAGCCGGCCAACTGGAAGACCGTGGTCCCCCAAACCGATAACGTAATTACCGGCGCTTCTTTTATCGACAACCGCCTGATCGTAAATTACATGAAAAATGCTGCCAGCGAAATTAACGTGTTTGATATCAACGGTAAAAAGTTAAATACCATTGCCTTGCCTACCTTGGGTACGGTAGCGGGTTTTGGCGGTAAAAAAGAAGACAAAGAAGTATTTTACACGTTTAACTCTTTTACGTACCCCAGCGCCATTTACAAATATACCGTAGCCACGAATAAATCGGAGTTGTTCCGGGCCACCGAAGTAGACGTGAAAATGGACGACTACGAAACCAAACAGGTATTTTACCCGAGCAAAGACGGCACCAAAGTACCTATGTTTATTGTGCACAAAAAAGGCTTAGTGCTCGATGGCAACAACCCTACTTTCTTATATGGTTACGGTGGTTTTAATATTTCTCTTACCCCTACTTTTAGCATCTCGCGGATGCTGTGGCTCGAAAACGGCGGTATTTACGTACTGGCTAATATTAGGGGCGGCGGCGAATTTGGCGAAGACTGGCACCAGGCCGGCGTAACGCCCAAAAAGCAAAATGTTTTCGACGATTTTATCTCTGCGGCTGAATATTTAATCCAAAACAAATATACTTCTCCGGGTAAATTGGCTATTTCGGGTGGTTCTAACGGAGGGTTACTCGTAGGAGCGGTTGCTAACCAACGCCCCGATTTATTTAAAGTAGCTTTGCCAGCAGTGGGCGTTATGGATATGCTGCGGTTCCATAAATTTACCATTGGTTGGGGCTGGGTACCCGAATATGGTTCCAGCGACAATCCTGAGCAATTTAAAAACCTGCTACAATTTTCGCCGCTGCACAATATTAAAGAAGATGTAAGCTACCCGGCCACCCTGGTTACCACCGCCGACCACGACGACCGCGTAGTACCAGCCCATTCGTTTAAATATATTGCCACACTCCAGGAAAAAGGCGCCGGCCCCAATCCGTATTTAATTAGAGTGGCCGTAAACGCCGGGCACGGTGCTGGCAAATCTACAAACCAGCAAATAGAAGAGGCTACCGACATATGGGCTTTTGTGTACCACAACATGGGCGTAAACCCTTTTGCTAACGCCAAGTAGTTTTTTATTGGTTGAGCGGTTGATATAATGCGCACAACTGCCTTTTAAAATGGTAACCGGAATAAAATATTTAATTTTACGCCGGTTACCATTTTTTATTTCACCTTTTACCCGCACTTAACTAAAATGAATATTGAAATCCGGAGAGGTACTCAAACCGACTTGCCGCAAGTATATAAGCTCATTCAGGAGTTGGCCGAGTACGAAAAGGCTCCGCAGGAAGTAACCAATACCCTGGCCGATATGGCAGCCGATGGCTTTGGCGCGCAGCCGGTTTTTGAGTTTTTTGTGGCCGAAGCCGATGAGCAGGTAATTGGTATTTGTTTGTACTACATGGCTTACTCTACCTGGAAAGGCAAAATGCTATTTCTCGAAGACTTAGTCGTAACCGAAGCGTACCGCCGCTACGGTGTAGGTAAAAAGCTTTTCGATGCCTTTGCGCGCCGTGCCCAGGAACTAGGTGCCAAACGCCTGAAATGGCAGGTATTGGAATGGAACGCCCCCGCTATTGCTTTCTACCAAAAACTAAACGCCAACCTCGACCCCGAATGGATTAACTGCAACATGACCGAAGAACAAATTGCCGCTTACGTTAAACAAATTTAAAACTAAGTGCACGCTAACTTCAACTTTAAGTAAGCACCAAATAAAAATATCTAACAAACCGCAATAGAACCGGAGCAGAGGTATTAGGCGGTAGGCTCAAGCATAATAACGGGCTCGTGCACTACCCGTCCAACTTATTTAATACGCTTATATTTATATGAGCATCCTTCTATGCATATAGGATTAGTTGGAACAAGGGTAAGCTCTCCGGAAGGAAGAATTTTACCAGAAAGCTCGCTTTGTTGAACATGTCCGGTACTGCACGAAACTTTAATACTAATTTCCTGATTGGTTGCTACCGTATACTGCCCAGCGCAATTTTCACTATCGCTGATATACGTTCCATCTGCCTTAAATTCAATAACAGAAGGTTTGGCTGGGTCAGCTTTAGTCCAATAGACAGGGCCGCCAGCACTAATATAAGATCCTACCAACTGCCATTTGCCTGTTACGATGGCTTGATTTTCCGAATTAGGCACAATATCTTCTTGGTTCTGGCATTTAAAAGCCGAGAATAAAACCAAAAGAAGCAAAAAAGAAATAATGGGTTTCATGAGCTCTAGAGATAAGGTATAATTAGCAAGATTTATACGAATGACCCGGCTGATAAAGATTTGGTTGCAAGCAGATTAAAAAATTAAAAAGGACATCAAATGGCAATGCGGAAGTTCTCCTGCCGGAAGTTAAGAAAGTATTTGTTAAATTGGCCGACAGGAAAATGAGGCAGCCACAATTATTTCCAGTAAAAAACAAACCATAGAATAGACCTCCAGTAAGTCCATCTATAGGGCAAATAACCGAAATGGCGCTGTATATCCGCTAATGATAAGCAATTAAAATATAATACTAATGAAAAAGTTATTCATTACTTATCTTGTATTGACCGGTACTTTTATAGCTATTGCCTATAAGATAAAAGATGATTATTTCTATTTGCCTTATCCTAATGCCATTGAATATATTTTAGCATTTATTCTCTTTATAATCACTGCTGTTCTATTAATTGGGCAAAAGAACCGCCAAAAGAAATTACTGATTGGCTTTACATCAATTGCTGCCTTACTACTAGTTGTTAATTGTATGAATTACTTCTTTGAATGGCACCCGCTTAGTTTATCTTTGCCATTTACAAAGTCGCAATCGTTTGAAGTCAGCCACGAACCTTATACCTGGCAAGTGGCAGCGCCTGCAAGTTTTGGGTATAACGAAGAAAGCATCCAGCAATACCTAAAAGAAATTGATAACTGGAAAAGGTTAAGAGGTTTAGTTGTTATTAAAAACGGCAAGATAATAATTGAGAAGTACCAGGACGGTGCAACCAAGTATAGTGCGTTTAATGTTCATTCCGTTACCAAAAGCATTACATCGGCATTAACCGGCATATCCCTTCAAAAAAGATTTCTTCAATCTGAAAACCAATCTATAATGCCTTTCTTTTCGGAGTACAAAGAAAACACTCCTGAAAATCAATTCAAAAAAAACATAACAGTCGCCCACCTACTAGCCATGCGAGGCGGCTTTACCGGCGGGGATGGCCCCCAAAGTGCAGACCAGGTTATAACTACCGAAAGGGTGTCCAAAGATAAAATAGGGCAAGACTTTCATTATTTTACCGGCTCTCACATGGTTGCTTCCGCCATTATCACAAAAGCTTCCGGCTCTTCTACCAAAGACTTTGCCCAAAAAGAGCTATTTAAACCGCTTGGAATACAATGTGCGTTCTGGCGTAAAGTTGATGGTTATTATGCCGGAGGAGATGAAACTTATTTTACCGCCCGAGACCTGGCAAGATTTGGCTATTTATACCTGGAAAAAGGTACTGTTGATGGTGTGCAGGTATTAGATTCTTCCTGGATAAATAAAAGCTTCACCAGTTACACAAACCAATCTAACGCTTTCCGTAAGTTAGACTGCTACCAGGAAACCGGATATGGGTATTCGTGGTGGCTGTTGAACCATGGTAATAAAATTATTTATACAGCCAGAGGAAAAGGAGGGCAATATATTTTAATCATGCCCGAGCAGAAGGTGGTGGCGGTAATTCTACAAGAATGGAACCTGCAGAAAGACTTTAAGCGTGAAAATGCCCATTTATGTAAACTACTTTCCTTATTAACGGCTGAAGATGAAATAATGGCTTACAACAACCATGTGCATAAGTAAAGCTTCGATTATGCCTCGCTTGCCTCATATACAAAGCGCTCTTTAGGTCTATAAGTAGGCTTATGTTAAGTAAATACTGCGTTTGGGTTTCTTAATATTTGCTCCTGATTTAGGATTTACCATAATAACCTAATAATTCATATCTTCCTTATTCGACCAGATATCTTTTAGTCTCCATATTACTTATGCATATCGTAACCAGGTAATACATTCTGAGTGGCCCAACAAACTGGGCATATATTCCCTACTCAGTTTCACATTTATTATGTTTAAGAATTTACATTCCATTAATAAAATAACATAGGCCCTATAATTCACTTAACGTATAAAAAAATAAACCTAAAATTATAATTTATCTTTGATATTTTATAACTTTACTTTCATTAACCAACCCTCTAATAAATCTACAAAAACACTATGAAAAAAATTACTATTCTGATGGCACTGGGAGGCTTTCTCCTGGTACATCAAAACGTTTCGGCGCAGGGCGTATTAAACCGGGTACGGCAAAATATTGAGAAAAAGACCGAAGACGCCATCGATAAAGCCATGGGCGTTAACAACAAGTCTACCAATCCGGCAACCGGAACCGGAACCAGCACGAGTTCCAGCAGTTCTGGCAGCAAGGCCCGCAACAAAGGCGGCGAAGGCTTAGTTACCACCCCACCCGATGTAAAAGCTAATTTAACTAACGCTGAGGGTTCTTTTAAAGCCGGCAAGTACGGCGAAACCCGCTACGCCATTCAGCAGGCCATGTTGGGTGTAGAAATGGAGATTGGGCAGAAAATATTAAAATCTTTACCCGAAACCATTAGCGGCTTAAAGAAAAATACCGAACAAGACCAGGTAACCAGCACCGGCTGGGGTTGGGTGGGACTTACTATTCAACGGCAATACACTGGAACCAACGATAAAGAACTTTCGGTAATGGTGGCGAACAATGCCGCCCTTATGACTGGTGTAAACTTATATTTTGCGAATGGCGGTGCGGCGTCTCAAACCTCGGGCGGCAAGCAAAACTGGAAACAAACTACCGTTAAAGGCAACCGCGCCATTATTCAGTACGAAGACAACACCGGCTATACCCTCAGCGTGCCCATTGGCCAAACTTCGCTGGTTGTATACGAAGGCGTAAATTTTAAAAATGAACAGGAAATGCTTGCCGCCGCCAACACCGTGGATATAGATGGCATTAAAAAATTATTAGGCGAAAAATAATAGCTACCGCTCAAGCAAATCAATCTTAACTCCAAGATAAAAACACCAATGAAAAATATATTTAGCTTACTTTTTTTACTGGCGGTGGCGCTGCCCACCTTTGCCCAGGATTTTAATAAAAACTTAGCTGAGGCCCGCACCGCCTACACCGCCGGCAATTTAAGCAACTCGCGTTTTGCCATGGAACAAATGCTGCGCGAAATAGATGTGGCTATTGGCAAAGACATCCTGAAACTATTACCCGCCAAAATGGACGCCCTTGCGGCTAATATTAAAGATGATAATACAACCGGCAGCGGCAGTACTGGTGGCTTAGGGCTGTACGTACAACGCACCTACGGCACCGGTGCCAAAACCGCTACTATTGATGTAATCAATAATTCGCCGCTAATTACCAGCCTGAATACTTTTCTGGCTATTCCGTTTGTGGGCAACTCTGCCGACGGCAAACAAAAAGTAGTAAAAATACAGGGTTACAAAGGCGTACTCTACAAAAACGAAGACACCGATACAAAGAAAACAAATTACGACTTACAGATCCCGCTGCAAAACACTTTGGTAACTTTTAAAATGGACGATACCAAAGAAGCCGATATACTACGTTTAGCCGCCACTATTCCGCTGGAGAAAATAGCCCAAATGGCAAAGTAAAACTTTCTATTCTTATAGAACAAAAAAGAGCCCGTGGGCTCTTTTTTGTTTTTAGGTAGGTATGCACTGTCTTTCTAATTTGTACCAAATCATTGTATATTATAACTACAAGCCTTACCCGATATGGGCGTCATTGCCCTGCTCCTTCCAACCTTTTACCCGTTTATTTATTGAGCCGGCAGCATAGCATCACCGGCAAAATCGTCGATGATAGCAATGGCTTATTAAGAAATAAATACTTGGTAGATTAATACCTTCTATCGCTTTTACCCAAGCGCATTATCTATTTTCAAGGCTATAATTTAGAAAGAAGCGAATAAATCAGATTACAAAAAATATTCTTTCCCCATTAATTCTAATCCACTACTTCCAGCAGCGACTCGAACGTGACAAACTGGTTCGCGTAGCGTTTAGCGTGTTTGGCTTGCAGATCCGGGGCAAAATCTTGCTGGTACTCTTCAAAATCGGCCATGTTGCGGCAGAAAAACTGCACAGCGTAAGTAACCCCACCGTTATCAGTATCTTCGGTGAGCATACGCGCAATCTGAAATTTAACAAAATAGGTGGTAGCCATCACCTCCGGAATGTGGGTTTCCTTCATCCATTGCAGCCATTCGTCGGCCACGGCATTATCTATATTTACGGTTATGTTGTATAAAAGCATGTAATAAACGGTAATCTCTACTAAAGTACGAAGCCAGTTCGGAATATGATATTATTCTGTCTAAAAAAACGCTGTTCCTCTCCGGAACAGCGTTTAATGAACTATATTTATTTATGAATGATCAGGAAATCAATTCCCTATACTACCTGTTAAAAACTTCCTCCCAGCACCCATTACTTCCGGAACGATAACGGCACAATTACTTTCAGGCTGACGTTGCGGCCCAGGTTAAATATACCTTGCCGACCGGTAGCCTCGTTTACAGCAGCGTATTTCAGGCGGTTCAGGTGACTTTGGTAAGCTACATCAAACAAATTATTAGCCGTTAAGTACACCGAAAACAAGGTAGCATTGCGCCCGTTGGCTACATCTAAACCTGCGCCCAGATTCACCAGGGTGTAACCAGGCGTTTCGGTTTCGGTGCCGTAAGCGGCATAAAACCGGTTTTGGGTAAAATAATGCTCTACTTCCAGGCGGGCAAACCACGTACGCACCAAATTACTCTTCGGCTGAAAATCAAACCGCAACTCCGACTGCAGCCGGAGGGCCGGAATAAATGGCAAATTGCGGGTAGAATCGGGTTGATTTAACTGAATGCCCCTTACCAGCGAAAACGTATTTTCAAAGTGCAGCCAATCAAGCGGGTGCGGGTGAATATCAATACCTACTTCAAAGCCGTAGAGACGGGCATCGCCCTGCACGTATTTAAACGTAGCCGCCGGGTCTGTGGGGTCGCTGATAGAATCGCCGCCACTAACGCTGCGTAGTTTTTCCGGAAATATATATTGCTGAATGCGGTTGTTAAAACCATTGATATCAATGGTAATGTGGTCGGTATTCAGGTTCAGACCGGCATCTAATTGCAAACTGGTTTCGGGCTTTAAGTCGGGGTTGCCTACCTCATAGCGAATAGTACCTTCGTGGCGGCCATTAGACGATAGTTCTGAAATATTGGGAGCCCGGAAACCGCGGGAGATATTTACTTTAGCCGCCAACTTCTTAGAAATATCTACGGTTGCGCCAGCACTGCCCGAAATATTAGAGAAATTACGCTTAAAGCCTATAAATTTAATTTGGGTCGCTTCCGTTGGTATATCGGTCGGTTTGCCTTCATCGGTCAGGAGCAGTTCATCGGCGGTAATGGCCCGGCGGTCAAAGCGCAAGCCGCCGCTCAGGTGCAGGTGTTCGTAGTTTTTCTGGGTAAAGCCAAAGAAGCCCATATCGTTTAGGCGGTAATCCGGAATCAGAAATTCTTCGCCGCGGTTCTGGTTGCGCTGCTGCATACCGGCCAGGCCAAAAGTTGTGGTCCAGCCAGCGGCTTCGGGCAGGAAATATTTCAGATCGTAGCCAAAAGTTTGCAGGTCAAATATAAGCGAGGCTTCATCTTCGTCGTGGTCATGCTCGTGTTCGTGCTCATGGCCGGGTTCTTCGGCTTCGCCCCCGTGGGCGTGGCCAAATTCCTGCCGCAGGTTGCGCTGCCAATCTAGGTTTAAAGTAGCCCTTGAAGCGCCCAGAATAAAGTTATTTTGCGAAGCAAACCGCAAATGGTTTACTTTTTGGCGCGGGTCGTCGAGGCCGTAGCCCCGCAGATCTTTACTGGTTACGCTTACTTCATCATCGTGCCCATCGTGTTCTACGGTTTTCAGAAAATTGCCCATCGGGTCGCGTTCGCCTTCGGTTAAGCCCAGGTTTTGGTTAAACGAACTAAAGTTTAAATGCGAGAAACCCCAGCTTTTATTTACGCCCACGTAGCCATTAAAATTCAGTTCGTTAAAACCGGAGTTATAAACGGGACCGTCGTAGCGGTTGCGGTAATTGCCCGCCAGTTTCTGACTCAGGCGTGCCTGCCAGTTTAATCCGTTCAGGTTACCGGCATTCATGACAGAATTACTTATCAGTCGGTTGTTGGTTTGGTAATTACCTGCATAGGAACCAATAATTTTGCCCTCTTCTACGGGATCGGCCGGAATAAAATTGACCACGCCAGCCATGGCATCGGAGCCGTACATAATGCTGCCGGGGCCTTTTATTATTTCGGCCCGATCTACCGAAAACTCATCTATTTCTACGCCGTGTTCCTCGCCCCATTGCTGACCTTCCTGCCGGAATCCATTGTTGAGCGTTACTACCCGATTACCGCTCAGGCCCCGGATTACCGGTTTAGAAACGGCTGCTCCCGTGGTAATTTGGGAAATACCAGGTGTGTGGGCAATCGCATCTACAATATTCGTGGTGGCCCGTATCCGCAGTTCTTCGGTACCCACTACCGCCGTAGGCACCGGGTTGCGTCGCATTTCGGTAGAAGCCGATACACCCGTTACCAGTACCGTACCTAACTCCGTAGCCGAAGCATTTAACGCCAGGTTTAACGTAGTAGCCCCCGAAATATTTACCTGTCGCACAAAAGGACTATACCCAATCAAGCGGATTTGCACCAAAAAGCGCCCCTGCGGCAAGTTATTTAATTTAAAAGTACCAGCTTCGTTTGTAGCGGCACCCCGGCGTAAATCGGGCAGATACACCGATACGCCTATTAGCGGCTCTTGCGTAGCCTGGTCGGTAATAATACCGGTTAGGCTGTTTTGAGCCAGCGCCACCGATGAAGAGAAAAATAAAAGTATATACAAGAATATTTTCATGTCAGAATTGCATTTAAAACCCAATGGCCAGCACCCTGTTGTTGCGGCTACTGATATCGGGTTAAAAGAATTATATTTAAAATTTAGGCACCAGGTAACTTAAGCAGGCCCTTACTTCGGGCCGATAAAGTAAATATGGTAGTTTATATCAGGCATGTAACCGTGCCTTTTCCTTCCCAAACCCTTGCCAGCCTTGCTTTTCTAAACCCGCTTTCGGTCTGGCCTCAGGCCTCGCAAACAGATTAAGCTGCGGCATTAGCCAGAAAAAGCCTTTTTAAGCAAAGAAACAGACTACATTCCTCCGCAAAGAAAAATTTACCGGACAGGCAAAATTTGCCGCCTGAGGTTGAGGTCTAAAATTTGATGGTGGATGAGAAGGTTTAAAATAGTGGAGTTGCCCAAAATAGGTTTCAGGAAAAATCTACTTAAATCTAAACCGGAATAGAACAGATAGAAAATAAAAAGGCTAAGCCAGGAGAACTGACGGTATAGGGGGGCCGCGCAGATAAGTATTGTTGGGGAAGGTAAATTTCCAGACAGCAGCATGCTGCCGGTAAAAGGTAGCCGGAATTACCAGCGCCAAAAAGCTAAGCACCACCGGCAGCGAATAAAAAGCGCTATCAAATAAATGCTCTACCGGGCAGTGAATGTGCTTTACATCTAACTGGAATTTGCCCGTTTGGACCGGAACTTTCTTCTCAATGGTATGCGTGTGGTTATGCAGGGCCAGCACCAGACTGTCGGGCACAAGTACCCGGCAGAAAACTGCTAACAGAAAAAAAGCAAAAAATTTAGAGTAGCCCGACACGCTAAACAGTTGTTTAAACAAAAATAAACAATGGCCTTAACGTAAACAAATAACTTCTGGTACTTAAAAAGAATATTTTATCCTTTTTTCAGTTTTTCATCCAGATACTCTGTCAACCTGTCACAATTTTGCCACAAACTACCGAACTGGAATAACTTTTGAAACCAGCTTTAAACAACTAGAAAAATCTAAATAGAGATAAAAATACTATTATGGCAGAAAGAGGTAATATCTCCATCCATACCGAGAATATTTTCCCGATTATTAAAAAATTCCTGTACTCCGACCACGAAATATTTTTGCGGGAACTGGTGTCCAACGCCGTAGATGCATCGCAGAAATTAAAGCGTTTGTCGGCGATTGGGGAGTTTAAAGGCGATTTGGGCGAGCTAAAAATTAAAGTAAGCGTGGACAAAGAAGCCCGCCAGATTAAAGTAAGCGACCGCGGTATTGGTATGACCGCCGAAGAAATTAAAAAATACATTAACCAGATTGCTTTTTCGGGTGCTACGGAGTTTGTAGAGAAATACAAAGATAAACCCGAGCCCAACCAGATTATCGGGCACTTTGGTTTAGGTTTCTACTCGGCGTTTATGGTAGCCGATACCGTAGAAATTATTTCTAAATCTTACCAGGACGATACCCAAGCCGCCCACTGGATTTGCGACGGCAGCACCGAATTTACCATTGAAGAAGCCACCAAAGAAGATCGTGGTACCGATATTATTTTAAATATTTCCGCCGACTCGGAAGAATTTCTGGAAGAAGCCCGCATCCAAACTATTCTGAATAAATATTGCAAATTTTTGCCGGTTGAGGTAGAATTCAAAGACGAGGTAATCAACAATACCACGCCTATCTGGACAAAACAACCTGCTGAACTCACCGACGAAGATTACCAGAATTTCTACAAAGAGCTGTATCCGTTCTCCGAGGCACCTTTGTTCTGGATTCACCTGAACGTAGATTATCCGTTTAACCTGACCGGTATTTTGTACTTCCCGAAAGTGAAGAACGATTTTGAGCTGCAGAAAAACAAAATTCAGCTTTATAGCCGCCAGGTATTTATTACCGACGAAGTAAAAGACGTAGTGCCGGAGTTCCTGATGTTGCTGCACGGCGTTATCGACTCCCCGGATATTCCGCTAAACGTATCGCGCAGCTTCTTGCAGGCCGACGCCAACGTGAAGAAAATTAACACCTACATTACCCGCAAAGTAGCCGATAAATTAGGCGAAATATTCCGCAACGACCGCGAAGGCTTCCAGCAAAAATGGAGCGACATTGGTTTATTTGTGAAATACGGCATGCTGAGCGATGAGAAATTCTACGACAAAGCCAAAAATTTCGGGCTGTTGCAAAACGTAGAAGGCCAATATTATACGTTGGATGAATACAAAGAATACGTACAGGCCAACCAGAAAGATAAAAACGATACATTGGTGCTGCTTTACACCACCGACGAAGACAAGCAACACGCTTTTGTAGAAGCCGCCAAAGACCGCAGCTACGACGTGCTGAAGCTGGACAACATGATCGACAGCCACTTTATTGGCATGCTGGAGCAAAAACTTGAGAAAACCACCATCAAGCGCGTCGACTCCGAAACCATTGACAAGCTGATCGAAAAAGAAACGGCGCAGGACACCATCCTGACCGAAGAAGAGAAAACTTCCCTAAAAGAGGTTTATGAGAAAGCCATCAGCAACCAGCACATGCACGTGAGCATCGAGCCACTTTCGCCGCAGGATTCGCCGGTAGTAATTACCATGCCGGAGTTTATGCGCCGCATGAAAGATATGCAACGCACCGGTGGCGGCGGTATGATGTTTATGGGCAACATGCCCGATACCTACAACGTGAGCATTAACGCCAACCACCCAATTAACAGCCGCATCTTAAAAGCAAAAGAAGAGAACAAAGAAAAAATCGCGAAACAAGCTTTTGATTTGGCGCTGTTGGCCCAGAACATGCTTTCGGGAGCCGCTCTAACGGCTTTCGTGAAACGTAGCGTAGAACTGATTGAAAAAGAATAAAGTTTAGTTTTTGTTTTAGGTTAAAGAGGCAGAAGAAATTCTGCCTCTTTTTTTGTTGAAAGGCTGCCGACGGTAAAAATATTCTGTCCGTTATAGATAAAATTAACACCGAATTTTAGTACCATTACTAAAAAGATGAAATTATTTGCCCTCCTACTTATAACCTTTTCAATTGGCACCCAATTAGCAGTTGCGCAACCAGGAGCTTTGCCTAAGGCTAAGGCTAAGCAACCCGATTATAAGTTATTGCAAAAGCAACTAGAAGAAATTTACGACCTGGATCAAAATATCCGACGCGTCAACTTCGATTCTTTAAATGCCGACCCAATTAAGGCCAATGCGTTCTTCTTAAAAATGCAGAAAACCGACTCGATAAATCAAGTCCAGGTTTTTCCTATTCTGGAGCAATACGGCTGGTTACCCAAAAGTAAAATTGGTGAAAAGGCCGCCCGGGGAATTTATTACGTGGTGCAGCACTCCGGCCTGGCTAACATCGAAAAATATTTGCCTCAAATGGAAAAGCTAGCAGAACAAGGCGAAGCTAATGCCACCGATGCGGCCACCATGCGCGACCGGCTCCTGATGTTTCAGGGGAAAAAGCAGCTATATGGTACCCAGGCCAGTTCCTGGGTCCGGGAAGAAGGCGGCATGGTAATCTGGCCAATACAAAATGTGGAAACCGTGAACGAACGCCGCCAAAAGGTAGGATTTACTACTACAGTAGAAGAAAACGCCAAAAGACTAAAGGCTATTTACAATCCGGAAGAGGAGTTACCTAAAAAGAAAACCAGTTTTCAGAAGTAAGTATTTAGTGAACCGCCCCGTTTAAATATAAATATATACCTTTTATCCCGCCCATATACATTTAGTAACACCCGCTTCGTTCGTTCGTAAGACATATATCTAAATTTTGGTATTTAATTTGTCTCTAAAATATATACCTTACGAATAAAACGCTACATGACCAACCGCTCCTCCCGAATTTTCTCCCGGCTAATGTCCGTTCTGGGCACATGGCTGTTATTGTTTACTTTTTCTTGTGGTGGTGGCGATAAGAAATCCGAAACAAAATCGACGACCAGTACCCCGGCCAAAAACGCCCCAGCGGCACCTGCGGCGCCCAGCAACATTGGGCAGGTAAATGTATTTCTGGAAGTATCGGGCAGCATGAAAGGCTTTATGCCCACGAATAAAGCCGAAGGCATTACCCAGTTTCAGCAAACCATCGATCCACTGCTGGCGACGATTCAGCAAAGCAATACAATTCAGAACAAAAATTATTTTGAGGTGCGCGAAAAACCGTACCCGATTAACTACGATCAATTAGCGCGCACCGTACGCTACGGCATTCAGCAATCTGCTTCCAGCACTACTATTCCGGCTATTTTGGATTCTGTTATATCGCAAAACCCGGATGGCATCAACGTTCTAATCTCTGATTTTATTTATTCGCCGGAAAACAACCGCGCCGTGAGCTACGTGAGCACCGATATTTACCGGGTTTTATCTAAAGCCCAGCAGCAAGGTCAGGCCATTTCGGTATTTGGGGCCACCTCCGACTTCGACGGCACTTTTTACCCGGCTGATAAATCTGCTCAGAAAACGATTGCCAAATGCTGCGATACGCCCGTACCGTATTACGTGTGGGTGCTGGGTAAACCCGAACTGGTAAGTTTGTTTAACCGTCAGGTAATCAAAAATACGTTTCCGGAAGAACTGCACACCGGCTTTAGCTTTGCGGCACCGGCTTACTCCGTATTAGATAAATATTTGCCCACCGGCAGTTGGTACTGCACCGCCGAAAACAACACTTGCCGTACCGTTACCATCAGCGATTTGAAAGCGCCCGTAGAAATGGTGGTGGGTGCCGATTTTAGCCAGTTGCCGGCTGCCTTTACTAATGCCAATTATTTAAATCAAAATTTAAAGCTCCAGGCCGAAAACAGCGATGCCCAAATTACAGCTATTTACCCGGCGGCCCAGTTCCGGACTATGCCCGGCGTAAGCGGTAAAAACACCGACCCGCTCAAGCCCTATACCCATTTTGTAAAAATAAAACTAACCAAATTAAACGCTCCGCAAACCGAGCTGCACCTGCAACTGGCCCAACAACGGCCGGCCTGGGTGCAACAATGGACCACCACCAACGACAGCCAGATAAACCAGGAAGGCCCCAAAACGTTTAACCTGTCGGGCATTGTGGAGGGCGTAGAACGTGCTTTTAGCGCCGGCACCGGCGGCAATATTTTTGACCTGGCCTTAACCTTACAAAAAGAAAAATAAAACTATGCTACCTGGCTTTTTTAAATTTATTTACGAGTTATTCTTGTCGGCCCCGCAACCGCCGCAAACCCGACCAGTGTTCTGGAACGAAATATTCCCAAACGTGGGGTTGGTAAATGTAGTAACCAGTTTGCTGCTGATGTTTGTGTTTTACTACCTGATTAACCACATTTTACCGGTAGCTTTTTTCCGGAAAGCCTGGCATTGGGCCTTGTTTATGATCTTAAGTGCGGCTATTGGTTTCGGCTATGCCTTGCAGTATTGCGGCTCGAAAGAACTGGAACAAAACTCTTACGTTTGGAGCTTTGCCACAATTAATGCCTTGTACGGGGCATTATTTTACATTATTTTCTCGTTCCTATTCCGGAGATGGTCTAGGGGCGCCAGCACCACGCCGGTTAAGTTTTAATTTTAAGCTTGGTTGTAGGGGTAGAAATTTACCACCCCTAACCCCTCCTAAAATAGGCGGGGAACCCGGCTAATGCAAAACCTAGGTCTAACCAATGCATTAGCCCTAACTCTTTCCCTTGATAAAGGAAGGTGCCCGGAGGGCGGAAGGGTTAATTTATAGTATAGTAATCTCCGCTGTCATCAAAAAACAGGCAAAACAAAATACTCACAAGGATGAAAAGTAGTTAAACTAAAAATATGGTTTAGTGATTCAGCTAAAGTAAAACGAAAAACAACCTACTAAAAACTACTCCTCATCCCGCGCTAAACAGCATTAAAAACTATGGCAAAACTCTTTATATTCGGTATTGGCGGTACCGGTTCGCGTGTTATCCGGTCATTAACCATGTTGCTGGCCGCCGGAGCCGAAATTAAAAACTGCGAAAAAATTATTCCGATCATCATTGATCCGGACGCCCAGAACGGCGACATGAACCGTACGGTAGAGCTTTTAAAAGTTTACCGCCGCCTGCACAAAAACCTGGGTAGCCGCCCCAATGGCTTTTTCCGAACCGATATCAGTACCTTATCTAGCCTCGCCAACGACACCGACGGCGCGGTACAGGACACCTTTGTGTTTGACTTTGGTGGCATCAACCAGCGGTTCCGCGACTATATCCAGTACAACAACCTGACGCCCGGCACCAAGAGCGTGGTTGATTTACTCTTTACCGAAGACAACCTCGAAAGCCCACTTACCATTGGTTTCCGGGGCAGCCCCAATATTGGCAGCATCGTTCTAAACAAAGTAGTTGATTCGGCGGAGATTCAATATTTTGCCAAGAACTTCCAGAAAGGCGACCGCATCTTTTTTGTGAGTTCGATATTTGGCGGCACGGGCGCGGCAGGCTTTCCATTGCTGCTCAAAAATCTAAAAGACCCAAACTCGCCGCTAGCTAATGCCGGCTACATCCAGGATGCGCTTACCGGAGCCATTACCGTACTGCCGTATTTCGCCCTGCAAGCCGACGATGGTAGCGTAATCGACTCAAACACTTTTATTACCAAAACCCGGGCGGCCCTCTCCTATTACGAGCAGCACCTGAACGGCTTGGAAGCATTGTATTACGTTGCCGACACACCCGATGCGCCGTACCAGAACCAGCCCGGCGGCAGCGGCCAGCAAAACCGCGCCCATATTATTGAATTACTCAGCGCCCTGGCCGTACTCGATTTTATGGATTACAGCCCCGCCGACCTGAGTAGCGGCACCTTATACCACGAATTTGGCCTGACCGAAGACACCAAAGAAGTGCAGTTTGGTCATTTATCGCCGGAGTCGAAAGAGAAAATAGCCGAGAGCCTCAGCCGTTTCTTATATTTCGCTACTTATTTCAATAATTATCTCCGCGACGACAACGACTCGCCGTACTACAAAACGCTGGAATTAAATAATTTAATTGGCAAAGACAGTTTATTCAAAGATTTAGATCGGCTGATTAACAGCAACGATTTCGGCTTCCTGAATTGGCTGAAAGAACTCAACCACAACCAGCGTTCTTTCGCGCCGTTCAACCTCACCACCGACGATTTCAACCTCATGATCCGAGGCAAAGAAATTATTACCAAAGCCTGGAATCCTTTCGACAAAGGCATCAGCCACGGCTTTTTCCGGAACGAACTCGACGCCAGCGAAAAGAAAATAACCGAACCCGACCGTTTCCGCAAATTTATTATGCTCTTCGAAAACGCCACCCAAAAAGCGTATGCGGAGAAAGTAAAAGCGGTGTAATTCGTTATTCGTTGCTCGTTATTCGTTGTTCGATTTTTGTCACTGGAACATGAAAATGGAAGATAGGAAACTGACCAACAGTAACAGAAGTATGAAATTCCCGAATTGGAAACCAAGAAAAGGTAATCTAACTCCCCGCCTTGGATAAGGAAGGGCCGAGGGTGGTTTGATACGTAAACAGATGATGACCGACAAAACGCACAACGATAAAAACCTAAAAGACCTCCGGAAACAAAACCGCAACAACCTAACTCCCGCTGAAGCTGAACTATGGAAACATTTACAGAACAGCAAATTGGAGGGCCGGAAATTCAGAAGGCAACACAGCGTAGGCAACTATATTGTGGATTTTTATTGCCCACAAGAAAAACTGGGCATTGAGTTAGACGGACGAGACCATTTTACCGATAATGGCTACGAAGCCGACACTAAGCGAACAGAATATTTGAACAGTTTGAACATTAAAATTATTCGCTTCGAAAACAAAGAAGTATTTAACCAGCTAGAAGGTGTGTTAGAAGAAATCCGGCAAAATTTTACCACCCCTAACCCCTCCTAAAATAGGCGGGGAACTGCGGCTAACTAAAAGCTTAGACCGAACCCAAGCATCAGCGCCAAACTCCTTCCCTGTTTTAGGGAAGGTGCCCGGAGGGCGGAAGGGTAAAGGAACGGCGGCAGTTAATTGTTAGAGCCTGATTTAAGTATTGTGCCTTTAGAAAAATAAATTTACCTCCTGTCAGCTTACGTTGGAAGAATATGATAAACGAGATACTCGAATACTCTAAAGAGAACCAGGAACTCCTCGGAATAACGTTATATGGCGAAAGTGGCTTTTGGTGTGGGATTGTTGAAGATTACAACGAGGAGTTCATTCAATTAAGGCATTACACCAAATATGGTGAGTTAGATGGAGTGGCAATTGAAAAAATATCAGATATTGAAAGAATTGACATTAACGATGAATACATAAAGGCTATGAAAATAGTCATTGAGAACAAAGAATTAATAAAAGATATAGAAATTAAAAGTAGGATTTTTGATGATTTAAATTCTGGAAATTGGCAATATATTAGTTTAAAACCCTTTGAGAATGACAATAATGTTTTAACGAGCATACAGATTAATAATGATAATTTTTATCAAGGATTTGTAAAGGCAATCGATGAAGAATACCTAAAGTTCGAGATTATTGGTAATGAGGGAAATTCAGAAGGAACGTCTTTATTTAAATTAGAAAATGTTAATTCTATTAAAATAAATGACCTTGAATGCAGGAGGAAATTGTTGCTTTACAAGATTAAAAATCGAAGATAAAAACACTTGTTACGTGTTCTAAATATATCAAATAATCTAAATAAAAATATTAGGCTTTAAAATATTGCCTAACACTAAATATTATCTGTGGCTCAAATCCGCAGAACACTAACTAAAAATTTAGCTTATGCCAAAGGTATTTCGCTTACACGACAAAGGAAAACAGCAGATTGAAGGCTGGCAGCAATCGTCGCAAATAACGCACATTGAGATTAACGACATAACCGACCCAACCGGCGCTAAGGCCAGCAAAGTAGTAACGTCTATACCTACACCCTTTGCCCGGATGCACCTGTTCGAGACGGCTTTTGATTTTGTAAATACCGATAAAGGCCGCAACCAGGGCTCGTTGTACCACGAATTGGTCTCGCATTACTGGGATTTATTTGAGTTGCTGTTTAATTACCACCACTACCAGGAAGCCGGTAAAAAAATCAGCATCCGACGGTGGAATATTGAGAGCGAACTCCAGATATTACGCACCAACCCCGGCACCAAATTACTGGGCGATACCTTACGGTTGTTTCTGAATGATGGCCGGTTTCAGGGATTTACCGATTTGTACCTGATTTATTACGAATACACCCGGCCGAACGGCGAAACCGCCGAACGCCTGATTGGCGGCACCTCGCCGTTTACCTTGCTTTTTACCACGCCTAGTCTGCAGCCACTGGATATTGAGCGACCACAAGCCCGCGGCCATTATTTTGACAACAACATTGTGCTGCTGCACGACCGCGACCGGGCTTTCCAGGACTTTGTGTACGGTCTGTTTTTGGCCAAACCGCAACTGCGGCAGAAAAACTTCTGTGGCAGCGTATTTGCCAACCTAAACCTGGAGCGGTTTAATGCCCTGGAATTGCGCGGTGAAATTACCCCAGCCAGCTTTACCAACCAGTACAGCAACCTGGCCGATGTGCAGGGCAATTTGGTTACGGTAAAAGACATCGTGCTGCCAACCCGCTCCAATGCCATAGAAATCAGCAGCGATTTATTTGTGCGGGTAAGCCCTACCGTATCGCAGCCGGCGGTGGTACCCATTGTATTAAAACCAAATTTAAAAATTGAAGCCAATTATTTAAATGGCCAGCGCTGGGATGCCGCTACTGCGGTGCCCTGGGTAGATAAAGCAGCGCTGGAAAACCGGATTTTGCCCGGCAAAAAATACAAGTACCCGTATCTGACCATTGGCGATTTTCTGGAGGAGCATTTAATTGAGATGCCGTACGAAGTAAATACCGACCGTTTCCATACCGGCCAGGTAACGTACAGCTACGGCGCCGACACCCGCCTGAAGCACAAATTCCCGTACTTGCTGCCCATTAAACGCACATTTTTCGATTATTTTGATGTAAACGATTTGTACGAGAACCTGACCTTTACCATTGATATCAACCACATAAAAGTAAGTTTGCGCATTCCGGTGCAGGGCAACGAAGCCATTACCTACGAACGCAGTTACTACACCAATCCGCAAAACCCGAAAGATGCTTCCGGCCAGGAAATACCGGAAAAAGGCGCCATTGTAAAAGCTAAAATTGGCCTGGGCTTTTTTCCTTTTTACAAAATGCGCAGCCAGCCGCAGCACAACGACTTGTACAAAATAATGCTCGTGGATGATGATACCGCGCCCAGCCTGGTAAACAAACGCTACGATCTGAATTTTTACGTCGAGAATAAATTAATTACCCCGGAGGGCGGTAGCCGCAGCGCTAATAAAATTCAGCGCACGTCTAAAACCATGGCCTCAGCGGGCTCTACGTATTACGAGGTGCGCCATACGCATTTTGATTATTTAGAACTGGTTTGCCCGCAGGGCGAAAATATTAAAGGCCTGATTGTACCCAAATGGACCGAATTAGACCGCGGGACGCAGAACTTTACTTTCTCCGTCGATTTTGGCACCACCAACACGCACGTAGCTTACAACAGCCAGCCCAGCGCCCACCCCAAAAACTTTAATATTGGGCTGAGTGATATGCAGGTGGTGCTGCTCAACAGCCCCTCGAACGACGCCAACAAAACCGTGTACGAGCGTTACCGGGCCGGCTTTGGCGAATTATTCCCGGTATTGCTCATCCAGAACCGTGAATTTGTGCCCTCATTTATTGGCGAGCAGGGCTCTATTTTTGAATTCCCCATCCGGACGGCCACCTGCGAAACGCCTAATTTCCCGAACGAGCCTACCCAGGTACTGGGCAACATCAACATTGGTTTTGCTATTAACTCCGAAGTATCGGCGGTGCAGCAGGCGCGTTACGAAACCAACTTAAAATGGTCGATGGAGCTGGATACGCACGGCGAAGATCGCATTGCGGCTTTTTTCCGGGAGCTGCTCTGGATGATGAAACATAAAGTGGCCCTGAACAACGGCATTATCGAGAATACTCGTTTAATCTGGTTCCGGCCGCTCAGCTTCGATGCGTTCTCCCTAAACCAATTTAAAACCAAATGGGACGAAGCCTATCAGCAAACTTTTAAAACCAACCAAGCTACCATTACGCTCACCGAATCGGTAGCGCCTTATTATTACCTCACCGCCACCAACCAGGTAGTACCCAACCGCGACGAAAATGTAGTAAATATTGATATTGGCGGCGGCACCACCGATTTATTGTTCCTCAAAGGTCAGCAGCCGGCTTATAGCACCTCGTTTAGATTTGCCGGCGACGATTTGTGGAGCGAAGGCTATAGCCGGATACAGGGCGGCGGCAAGCAAAACGGATTTCTGCAATCGTACCGGCAGGAAAGCCGCGCCATGCCGACCTCTAACCAGGAGCAGGAAGCCCGCCAGGCTTTTGAACTGGCCATGAACAACGAGCAGTTCCACTCTGCCGATGTGGTAAGTTTATTGTTTAGCTACGACAACGAACTACGCTTTAGTCAGCATTTGCTTAAGTCGCGGCAGTTGCGCATTATTTTCTATTTACACTACACAGCCATTATTTACCACATTGCGCAACTGATTAAACATTTGCAGATAGATACGCCGCGCTATTTCTGTTTCAGCGGCAAAGGCAGTTTGTACGTAAAATTACTCAGTGGTGGCCCTAACCTGATGATTGTGGAGCGGTTGACCAAGGCGATTCTGAAAAAAGTTACCGGACAAGAGCCCAAAGCCAACTTTAAAATAATATTGGCCAATCACCCCAAAGAAGCTACCGCTAACGGCGGGGTGTTGTTCGATGGCTCCGCCGAGCACGGTGCTTACGATTATATCCAGGAAACCAAATTATTGGGTGGCACTGAGCCGCTCGATATCCGAACCAACTTTACTACTACCGACCAGGTTGATGCCGCCATGCGCGAATCGGTGCTGGCCAATGCGCAGGCTTACCTGAACCTGGTATTGCAGGATCCCGAAGTAATGTCGCTGCTGCCGGATTTAGGTGTGCAGGTAGATATGAACTTTATGCGGGAATATTTGCGGCAGCAGATATCTGACAGCCTCAGCATTGGTCTGAACCAAATGAGCAAACACCTGCGCCACGACGAAGTACTGCCCGAGACGCTGTTCTTCTACCCGTTAAAACAAACTTTATTTAATTTATCGAGAGAGTTGTATGAAAAGCATTATGCGCATAAAGCAACGGTTTAGAACTGATTACGCCCGTACGCTTACGCCCTTTAGAGCTGGATTACTCCTGGTTTTATGGGGCTTGGTGCACCTGACCGCGTCGGCCCAAACAGACCCGCTGGAGCAGGCCAAGCTCGATATCTGGACCGAAACTGCCTCTTTTGTGTACCGCGATGCCAAGCTGACCGAGCCGGCCAGTATTACCAATGCCAGCACTTTAAAGCAGTTTGTAACGGCTATTCAACAAGACGACCGCAAATCGCAGATATATTCTAAATTATATAAACCCATAGAGGAAACCGGTACTTACCGCAAAGGCAAAGACCCCAAAGCCCAACTTGATTTATTAATCCGGTCGATTAATACCCGGCTGCGCGACAACGAACAGCGCATGAAAGATATAAACCGCCGCCAAAGGTTAAGCGATTTATATAAGCAGCTCCAACAAATAGCTACGGATTATACCAATCCAACTGCCGCCGATCCGGGCTTGCCCCCGGACCCAAGCACCACCGGCGACGAAAGCTTTGTTGCCCCAGACAACACCCGTACCGACCCGGATACCGCCGTAGAAAGCGCTTATACCGAGAACCAATTAAGTTCCTTATCGAAAAGACAACCGCAAGACCAAAATAAAACTACTGACTGGATGACTATTGCAGCCCTAATTTTAAGCTTACTGGCCTTGGGCCTGACCTATTTTTTGTACACCAAAATTACCGCGGTAGAAAAGCGCATCGACCAACGCAAAAAAGACATTGATTTTCTGACCCAACAGGTAAACGGCCCCGGCCGTAAATCTACCGCCGATGCCAACGGTAAAATCTCACGCGAAGAAGTGGAAAGGCTGGTACAAAAAGCCGTAGCCCGCGAAACAGCCCGCCTGAAACCTGCCTCCGCTGCACCACCTGCTCCAAAAGAAACTCCGGCTGCCCCCAAAGAAACGCCGGCACCAACTCCCCGGGTAGAACTGCCTGCTGAGTCGGAGGATGCTTTGTTAAGTCCCCCGCCGGTATCGATACCCTCGGTTCCGGTGGCTATAACTCCGGAGCCAGAGCCGGAACCTACGCCTGCTCCGGCCCCGGCACCCGACAAACCCCAAAGCTTATTTGCCCGGGTACCTGTAAACGGCGGTTTCCACGAGCAGGATTTAAACCCGGCGCAGCAACACGACAGCATTTACGAAATCCGCATCAGCCGCAAAGATCCGAGCCGCGCCGCTTTCCGGATTGTACCTAACTCGCCGGTGCACCGCACGGCCATCGAAAGCGCGTACTTATCGCTTAAAGATGCCTGCGTTTACCAGTTAAATAACCAACACGCTACCAACATTATCACCGACGAACCCGGCACCCTCACCTACCAAGACGGTTTTTGGGTAATCGACAAAAAAGCTAATATTCATTTTGAGTAGGAGTCGTTTGGCTTAATTAAAAATCAGGAGTTAAGGTTCAACAATAAATTAGAAATGCAAGCCCGGGAAATATTAGATTAAAGACAAAATATCTCAATTTAAGGAAGACTTTCACACAACGGCTAAAATGAAATAATTATTTAGCCGTTGTGTGAAAGTCATTCAGAAAACCGGCTAGTGCACACACAGGTTATAGTAAATTTTGCATAAGTATTATTTAATTAAACCGGCCCTGAAATGGCCCAATCTACCAGCAATAGGTGCAAGCCCATCGTTAACAGGTAAATGGGATAAAAAGCCATGAAAGGGCGCAATACTAATTATATATCCTTTCGGAGCGGATAGTAACCCTGCTTTTTATATGGATTGTTATTGTAAAATATTGGTTATCGGATGGGAATAAAAAAAGTTCTCAACTATATTTCCGCCAATATTAAATATTTGTATGCTTTCCGACGAAATAATCAAACACAGCCAGTTACTTTCCACTTCCTTTACCAAGGCCACCGGTCAGAACTTATTAGAAGGAAACTTTATACCCGAAGAATTAGCGCGCCAATTGTACGAAGCGCCCTTTGTAGTACTCTCGCACGGCACCCAGCCCGACCCCATTTTTAATTACGCCAACTTAACCGCGCAACGTTTGTGGCAAATGGATTGGGAAAGATTTACGCAATTACCTTCACGCCTATCGGCCGAGCCCGTAGCAGTTGCCGAACGGCAGGCCATGCTGACGGAAGCAAAACAGAAAGGCTACATCTCAAACTACCACGGGGTCAGGATTTCCAGCACCGGCAGGAGATTTATTATTCAAGACGCCATTCTCTGGAATATGTACAATGCTAGTGGCCTATACCAAGGGCAGGCTGCCATGTTTAAAAACTGGCAATATTTGTAAGGCTACAACCGCAACCCTCCTACTCTATTTTACCTATTTTGGGTATCACCTGAATTAAAAAGCGTTTGTTGTCGTATTCGCGCTGGCCAGTATAGCGGCCCGTGCCGTAAAAGCCGCTGCCGGCAATAATTATTTCAAAGCGTTTATCATCGAACTTAATATTGCGGGCCTGCCACAAGTTTAAGAGTGCCAGTGCCCGGTTGTAACTTAGTTGGTAACCATAATCGCGCCTTAATACGTGAAATTGCGGGTCGTACGGATCGCGGGCGGCCATGCCTTCAATAATTACCAAATATTTTACGCCTTGGTCTTCTTTTATATCGTCAATAATTTTTTTTAGGGTAAGCCCCGCCTGATACAAAACGTCTTTGTCTTTATCTTTAATTACCCAACTGTCTTTATCGAACGTAACGTTTACTTTTAGTTCGTGGCGTTTATTCTGCGGGTCGAACCGGAAATATTTACCTTCGAGGCCTTTCAGGGCGAGTTCTATTTCCTGAATTTTCCGCAGTTGCTCTACCTGCACCAGCAACTCGTTTTGTTTATCCTGAAATAATTTATAGCTCAGCACAAACAACACCAGCATCACAATAAATAATGCCGTCATTAAATCGACGTAGCTGGGCCAGAAAAAATCTTTATTATCTTGTTTCAATTCTTAAATATTTACGCCTTAATCCGCAGCGCACTTCCGGAGCCGAAATTACTTAGCTTATAAGTTTGGGTATTCTAAAATTTATGCTTGCCCAACCAGTTACGCGTGCATAACCCGATAATCTAAATACGATTAACGACTAAAGCCCGCTTACTTGCCAATCATCCGGTTCATCATTTTCTTAAACATGCCCGGTTGGGTTAGTTTATCCAGGTTATAATTCATTACTTCCATTTGCCGGAGCAGGCGGGTTTGGGTTTCGTTGTCACGGTCTATTTTCTCGAGGAGCGTGCGTTGGGTTTGGTTTAGCTCCTGGCGCATGGTTTCCTGCTGCCGGTGCAATTGCCCAAACGGTTCTAAATAGTTTACAATGCGCTCGTAAATATTATCTTTGTTCAGGTGCTCGAAATGGTTGGCCCAGCGTTCGTAAGCATTTTGGGCATCTTTTTCTAAATAGCGCATGCGCACATCCATCAGTTCGGTTAAGCGGCCCGCCGACTGGTCGTAAAACTGCTTTATTTTGGCCGAAATATCTTCCATTTCGCGTTCGTGTTTGCCAAAGAAATCAATCTGTTTCTGAATCAGGTTATCGTGCTGGCCAATATGTTGCCCCAGGTTGTTAATACCTTTCTCAAAGTTTATCATTCTATCCAGCAGGCCGTGAATTTTATTTACCGTTTGGTCGCCCATCTCCAAAGATTTATTTAAAGATTGCTGATAACCTAAAAACTTCTGGAATTCTTCGGTGCTGCGGGTAACTTTATCAAACACCTGCACGCTGGCGTTGGCAATTTCGGTATAACCCACTTCCTGCATTTTTACCAGGAAATCGCGCTGTACCTGAATATTTTCGGTTATGCCGGCTATTATGGGCTTAAAATCGGCTACTTTATCAAAAAAGTCTTTGTTAAAAGCATCCAGTACCGATTTTAAATTACCCAAACTGGTAGCCATATCGGAATGCAGTTTGGGCAGCAGGCGGGCCTGCAAAAAAGTATAATAATTATTTTTAAGCCGGTCGCGCTCAAAACGGGCATTCTTAAACAAATGGTTGCCCCACAAAGTAAAAAGCAAACCAGCAAAGCTGCCCACCATGGCCACCACCACACCCGTAATAAACGTCTGGATTGATTCGTTGCTAACGCCGTCGCCCAGAATAATCCCCGACAAACCCAATATTACGCCCAGAAAGGTACCCAGCAAACCAATGTAAAGCGGCGTAGCTACCGTAGATTGAATTTCGGTTTCCAGCACTTCCGACTGCCGCTCCGAGATATCTTTTAAAATATTAAAATCGGCGGCCGCGCCTTTGTTGTGGCGCAAATAATCGTTGGTGTCGCCAATAATTTCCAGAAACCCCGCCGATGGTTTATCGGCCGCAATTATATCTATTTCTACTTCGGGCACCAGCGGCATCGGCGCCGGGGTAGCATTATTTTCGTTGCTTTCTAAGCCAACCAGTTGCGTTTCGGGGTTCTGGGCAATTTGCAGGAGCCGGAGGTACGGCATGGTATAGCTTTCGGCAGTAGAGGTAAAACCGGTATAAACGGTTTTTTTCATCTCAATTTCTGCTTCGCGGTTTTGCAGGTTTACCACTTGGTGCAACTCCGATGGATTACTTAAAAACAAGAACTTTTTACCACTTTCCAGCAAGGCTAATTTTTCGGTGGCGGCCGGCGGTAAACTGTTGCGGGCTTCGCTGGTGGTTTTGCCGGTAGCATCTACAAATTCTTTCGTGAGCCGCAACCGGTTCTTGGTTGGGAACAGCTGCGCCAACCGGGCTATTTTCTGGCGGTTCTGCAGGAAAATATAGGCCTGCAAAAGCACAATCCCAATAATTACTAATATTTCAAATATAACTTCAAACATACGTGGTTAGCTTGGGCTGGCAACAATATACGTAAGTAACGCTTGCCTATGTATAAATAAAACCTGAACAAAAATATGGTTGCCCGCTATAAAATGGTACCGATGGCTGCTTTTGTTTTTGCAATATCTTTTTACGGCACCGGTAATGGCAATATACGGCATAAAAGCAGATTTATTATTACCGCCACGCCAAGATGCTACGCCGCTTTTACGAATTGATACAGCAAATTTAACCAGCTTTAAACTAGCTACTGATTATTTGGTTACCATTTTGCCCGCTGCCATACTAAAATATTCGGGATAAAGCCTTAAAATTGCTCCTGCAAAAATAGCAACTAAGCGATGGCGCTTTCTTATAACCGCATTATTTTAAAAATAGGCTCTAATGTGCTGACGCAAGCCGATGGTTTGCCCGATGAAGAGCGTATTGCCCACCTGGTAGACCAGATTGCCTTCCTTAAAAAACAGGGCAAAGAAGTTATTGTGGTATCGTCGGGGGCAGTAGCATCGGGCCGGAGTTTAATTAAAATCTCAGAAAAAGCCGATGCCGTTACCAGCCGACAGTTGCTGGCGTCGGTGGGCCAGGTAAAATTAATAAATACCTACGCGGGGTTGCTGAGCCAACACGGGTTAATTTGTGCCCAGGTACTCGTTACCAAAGAAGATTTCCGGGACCGGGTGCATTATTTAAACATGAAGAACTGTTTTGGGGCCTTGCTGGAAAAAGATATTATTCCTATTGTAAACGAAAACGACGTTATTTCGGTAACCGAACTCATGTTTACCGACAACGACGAACTGGCCGGCCTCATTGCTTCTATGTTAAATGCCGATGCTTTGTTAATATTAAGCAACGTAAACGGCATTTACAACGGCGACCCCAAAGACCCTACATCTGAAGTAATTACGGAGATAAGCCCGACTACTACCAGCTTTGCTTCTTTTGTAACAACCCAACGGTCGCAGTTTGGCCGCGGCGGCATGATTACCAAGTGCCACATGGCCCAGAAAGTAGCACAATTGGGTATAGCCGTACACATTGCCAACGGCAAAACCGAAAATATTCTGCTCCAGTTGTTAAACGAAGCGGTGGTGAATACCCGTTTTGTACCCAGCAAGACTGCCTCGGGCAAAAAGAAATGGCTGGCCCACGCCGAGAGCGCCGCTAAAGGTGGCGTACAAATAAATGTGGGGGCTAAAACGGCGCTTACTTCGGCCAAAGCTACCAGTCTGTTGCCCATTGGCGTTATTAAAATTATTGGCGATTTCCAGAAAGGCGATATTATTAAACTTGTTGACGAAAACGAAAAGCCCGTAGGGCAAGGTATTGCCGAGTACGGCGCCGACAAAGCCCGCGAGCGCCTGGGCCAGAAAAACCAAAAGCCCTTGGTGCATTACGATTATTTATTTTTAAATCCCGAAATAACTTAACCCATGGATTTACAAGCTACCTTCCGGAATGTCCGGAAAGCCAGTCGCCAATTAGGCTTGTTAAAACCCGAACAGGTAAACGCAGTGCTGGAAGATTTAGCCACTACGGCTATTAACCAAACACCCGCTATTCTGGCCGCCAACGAGCAGGATTTGGCCCGCATGGACCCTGCCGATCCCAAATACGACCGGCTGAAACTTACCGAAGCCCGCCTCCAGGATATAGCAGCCGACCTGCGCAACGTGGCTAAACTAAACTCGCCGCTAGGCAATATTTTACAACAACGCGAACTACCCAACGGCTTGCACCTATCTAAAATAAGCGTGCCCCTGGGTGTAGTGGGTATTATTTACGAGGCCCGACCCAATGTTACGTTCGATGTTTTTGCGCTTTGCTTTAAAACCGGTAATGCCTGTCTTTTAAAAGGCGGTAGCGATGCCGCCGATTCCAATGCCGCCATTATGCGGATTATCCACGAAGTACTGGCTAAGCATAACCTGGACCCCAACGTTGTAAATTTATTACCACCCGACCGTCAGGCCACGGAGGCTTTACTCCATGCTATTGGGTATGTAGATGTGTTAATTCCGCGTGGTAGCCAGGCTTTAATTGATTTTGTACGGCAAAACGCCAAAGTTCCTGTAATAGAAACCGGAGCGGGTATTGTGCATACTTATTTCGATGAGAGCGCCGATCTGGAAAAAGGCCGTACCATAATCCACAACGCCAAAACCCGCCGGGTAAGCGTGTGCAATGCCCTCGATTGCCTGATTGTGCATCGGGCCCGCTTAGCCGATTTACCCGCTTTGGTTTCGCCGCTGGTAGATAAATCAGTAGAAATTTACGCCGATGATTTGGCTTATACTGCTTTAAAAGTGGCTTACCCAACCCAATTGTTAAAGCCGGCTAGTCCTGAGCACTTTGGCACGGAGTTTTTATCGTTAAAAATGGCGCTAAAAACGGTTAGCAGTTTTGCCGAAGCCCTGGACCATATTGCCGAATACAGCTCTAAACACAGCGAGGCCATTATTTCAGAAGATCCTACGCACATCCAGGTTTTTCTGAACAGTGTAGATGCGGCAGCCGTTTACGCTAATGCGTCTACGGCTTTTACCGACGGAGCGCAGTTTGGGTTAGGGGCCGAAATTGGCATTAGTACTCAGAAATTACACGCCCGTGGCCCCATGGGCCTAGAAGAACTTACCAGCTATAAATGGCTGGTGCAGGGCAACGGACAGGTACGGGTATAAGCCGTACAAATACTATTTGGTTTTACCAGCAGCGTTTTTAAGCAGGTTTCAAACTTTAAAGTTCTAAGTATCATGGCCAAACCTTGATATTTTTCTCTTTATAGAACTAATTGAATAAAAATTTAGTATTAAATTGAACCCGCATTTAAATTATGTTTAATATTCTTTATGAAGAATACCTATTCGCCGTTGTTAAATAAACAAAAAGAATTTGTTCAGATTATTCGGTTTTTGATTGTTGGGGTGGTTAGTGCTGTTTTTGATATGCTCTTGTTTGTAGCACTCTACGAGTATTACAAAATAAATTATCTAATAGCCAATTTTGGTTCTACCTGTTTAGCCATTTTGCTGAATTACTACATCTCTAAGAAATGGGTTTTTAGCACCGGCAAATATTCGGCCCGGGCCGAGTTTATTGCTTTTATGGTTTTTTCGGGCTTAGGGGTAGTCTTAAACCAAATTTTAATCTGGGCCTTTGTAGAGCACTTATTCCTCGACCCCAAAATAAGCAAGTTTCTGGCTATTGGTATTGTGGCCTTTTTTAACTTTGTAACCAAAAAAATGTTTGTTTTTAAAGGCTAATACCCGCTGTTAAATATTTAATTACGCAAGCAATTACCCTAGATAAGTTTGGTTTTGTGTAAGGCCTGAAGCATAACTCTTTCTGATTTACTATTTACCAGATAAAAAGGCCCCGGTTGTTTTAACAACCGGGGCCTTTTTTTAGGGCAAGCTTATCTTAAACCACTATTCCCCCGACGACATATCGTACAAGTTTACCTGCATATCTGTTGCTTCGTAACTATCAAGTTCTTTGCCCATAGCAGCAAAATAATCACGAATCATTTGTAAGGTTTTGGCTTTATCGTTAAAATACCAGACGGGCTGGCCCTCAATATCGCCAATGGCGTTCATGGCAAATTTATTATAGGTTACCCATACCCGCTTTTTACCGGCCAAAGAGGCTACATTGGAGCGTAAGTTGTTAAAATATTGAGTGTAGTTGTCGGAGGCGGCCCGCACATCCTGCCCCTGAATAGCATTGTACTTTAGGTTATAAGCCGCTTTGTAAAAATTATAAGCCGGTAGGTTATTCCAGTAAACATACACCACATCGCCGGGCTGGTAATGCTCGTTTATGTAAAGCAACCCTTCGCGCTGGTACGATTTTTTATAATCGCCAAAGAAAGCCGGGTTGGCAACTTGCCGGATGGAGTTACCCAAGGGACCTATGAGCAACAAGGCCGGCACTATATATTGCCAAAACCGCTGCTTTTTGGGCAAAAAGGCCACAAGCCGTTCACAACCCAGCGCAATAAACAAAATAAACACCGGTGCCAGGTAAACAGTAAGCCGATCGAAGAACGGGTATAACTCTAGCCCGGAGGCCAGCAAATTCAACAAGACCGGGAATGTAAGCACCAGAAAGCTTTTTTTGTCTTTCTTGGAAAAACCATACAGGCCAATAAATAAAATAAGGGCCGGCAGCCAGGCCATGCGCAGTAAAATACGCAGCAAAGCATTGTACTCAAAGTGCAGCGAAACCCAGGAAAGCCCCAGCGGGTAATGCAGCGTCGAAAATAACTTTTGCACAAACCATCCAAATTCGGCGGGCGATGTTGGCGGAAAAGGCATAAAGCCGTTGTAGGTTCTAAACCAGATTTGCAACCACTCTGATCCCGCGTGCTTATACGTAAATATAAAATAATTAACCGCGAAGCTAATCAGCCACAGGCTAAACGGTATAAGCGATCGGAATAGCGTTGGCCAGTTTAAATTAAGTAAATAAATTAAGCCGCAGCCAATGGCTATGCCGGCCAGAATAAATATAGATGTATACGAAAACCAAATAATTACCGCGCCGGCCACTCCCCAAACCAATAATGCGGTAAAATCAGTTTTTTTATGGAAGCGGATATACAGGTAAAGGCATAGAATGGTGCAAAACAGCTCGAACCCGTATTGTTTAATTTCTACGGCATGATACACCAGCGGCGGCGCCAATACCAGAATACCCAACGCTACGGTTACGCCCAACGGACGCAGAAAATAACGGGCTACCGGCAAAAACAAAAACAACGCACCAATGCCACTTAAAAGCGATATGAGCCGCAAAGCCATTTCGTTTTTACCCAGCAGTAGCACACAAGCCCTTACCAGCCACAAAAAACCAATGGGCGCTTTTTGTTCGTAATCCAGCGATGGAGCCAATAACTCCCCAAAACTCATTTTAATTAAACTGGTAGCCAGGTAAATTTCATCTATCCACAGCGAGCGATTGTCCAGGAAATGAAATACACGTAAAAAAATACCAATAGCCAGTAAAATAATGATTGGCAAGCTCCAAACGTTGGTTTGCAAACTATTTTGAGCAACTGTAGTTGGTTGGCCGGCTGGGGTAATAACCGGCTTTAGTTGTAAGGTTGAGTCTTTCAATAGAAAATCAATTTTGTAAAAGCAGATTAATATAAAAGCAACTGGCTTCTACTGTATTAGTCTACTCCTTTTTTACTACTTGGGGTTACAGGTGGCCAGGCAAACCCAGCTAAAGCTGCTTAGAAAAATGCGGAAAATTTTAATTTGTGCGTTATTACCTTGCATTTGCTATAACCGGATAACCATTGCCGCATTCTATAAAAATATTGACCTATCCCGCAGCTATCGCCGTTTGCTTTTATTTTCCTTGCTTATACCAAATTGGTTTATAACCTGGTTCCCTTTTCAAAATTAAGAATTAGTAACCTAATATCTCAGTAAAGTTAAAATTTAGTTCTGTTATTTTTGCACATGCAACTGATCCGCAGGCGGCGTTTTATTATACTAATCTATAATTATTAAACAGAATTTAACTTTAAGACAATAACCCTTAATTGCAGCATATTTAATTTGTCCAATAAATAAAAGTTTAAGCTGGCCGCAGCAAATAATTATGTTGGGTATAAGCCAACAATAAATTTATTTACCAGATAAATCAAAAAGGCTTACATTAACATCCAGGGTTTTGTAGGTGTGGAGTTCTTTGCCCAGCGTCAGGAATTTCTGGTGGAGCTTTGTACCGTCAATCAGGTCGGCATAGTAATACGCGGGGGTGCCCACAATATCGCCAATTTTAATTACGTAAAATTTATTGTAAATCAACCATACCCGTTTTTTACCTTTCAGGGCATTAAAATCTGGTTCTAAATTTTGGAAATATTGGGTAGTGTTACCAGATTGATACCGTACATCCCGGCCTTCGATGGCATTAAACTTTAAGTTGTGGGTAGCTTTGTAAAACCGGTAGGTATGCTGCACATTCCAGTATACATATACCGCATCGCCGGGTTTAAAATGCTGGTTTATATACAATAAGGTTTCGCGGTGATACGCTTTTTTGTAACCGCCAAACTGGCTGGTATCGGCTACTTGCGCCGCCGAACTTAGTAAAGGTATACTTAACAACAATATTACCGGCACATACCGCCACCAGGCACGTGTGGGCAAAAAAGACGTCAGGTAATCGCAACCCCAGGCAATAAATAATATTAATGGAGGCGCTAAAAATACCAGCAACCTTTCGTAAAAGGGGTATAGTTCTAAGCCCGAGGCTAGAAGCGTGAGGAGCAAGGGCAGGCTTAATACGTAAAATAATTTTCTGTTTTGTTTGGCCATTGCCCCTAAACCAGCCGCTAAAAACAAAACCGGCAACAAGGGCAGTTTGAAAAACACCTGCAAAAAACGGCTATTTACCGTACTGGCTTGCCACAACAAACCCAGGGGGTAAAATAATACTTTGTACAGCGTACTGCCAAACCATTTAAAATCGGCTAACGATGTGGGCGGAAAAGGCATAAACCCGGCTTCGTATCTGAACCAGATTTGCAGCCATTCCGAGTCGGCGTATTTATTTGTAAATAAAAAATAATTAAGGGCAAAACTAAACAGCCAGATGGTGCCGGTTAAAACTATCTGCCAGAAAGCCACCCAATCTTTCCGGAGCAAATAATACAACCCCAAGCCCCCGGCCATTCCCATTAAAATAAAAATAGAAGCGTAAGAAAACCAGATTAGAATGGCCCCCCACAAACCCCACCACAATGCTGGTTTAAAACCTGGTTGCCGGTGGTAACCAATATACAAGTATAAAGCCAGCACGGTGGTTAATAATTCAGTACTATACTGCTTAATTTCTACCGCGTGGTATACTAAAGGTGGAGCCAAAGCCAATATACCTACCGCTACGCTTACGCCCAATGGTTTTAAAAAATAACGGCAAACCGGCACAAACAAGCATAAAGTAGCTAAACCACAAAGTAATGGCACCAGCCGCAAGGCCATATCGCTTTTACCAAATAATATAACTGCTAGCCTTACCAACCACAAAAAACCAATGGGCGCTTTTTGCTCAAAGTCTAAAGCCGGAGCGGTTAACTCCTGAAAATTCATTTTTATCAGGCTGGTGGCCAGGTAAACTTCATCAACCCACAAAGAGCGGTTATCCAGAAAATGAAAAATCCTGAAGAAAACACCGGCACCCACCAAAGCCCAGATAATTATGTTCCATTTTAAACTTTCGGCATGCGTGCTGTTTAAACCCTGTGGAGCCAAAGTTTCTCTGTTTTTTAATGGGAAAACCACCTTATTTACGTACCTGACGAGCATAATTAGTTACGGCTTATATTTAGACCGAAAAGGCTTAATTAAATAGATATTAAAGAAACTGAATATTAATCAATTTTGCTACTCTCATACTTAGTACAGAATTCATATTCAGCAGATACTAACTCAAAAATCTAAATCAGAAATAATAATTGATTTACTTCAGGGTTTAGCTACTTTAAAATTTATCCGGAACACCTGCTGCTTTTTATCATCAGCTAAAGATTATTTTCCTGCCGATAAATCGAATAGGCAAACGTTTGTATCTTGGGTAGTAAAACATTTTACTTCTTTGCCCATTTGGGCGAATTGCGCTTGTAATAACTTGCCACCTTTTACCTCGTTGCTGTACCATTGGGGCAGTTTTTCAATATCATCGCCGATATCAATATCTAAATTCTTGTTATAAATAACCCAAACCCGTTTTTTACCCGCCAAAGAAGCCCAATCAGGTGCCAGTTTTTTAAAATAATCAGCTGTATTTAAAGAGGTGTACCTGACATCGCGACCTTCTACGGCCTGATACTTTAACTGATAAGCATCCTGGTAAAAACGGTAAGTATGCAGCATGTTCCAGTAAACGTAAACCGCATCGCCGGGCTGGTACTGCTTATTTAAGTACAACAGCGCTTCGCGTTGCGTCGATTTTTTGTAATCGCCAAAAAGGGCTGGCTTTAGAAGTTGCGTAACCGATAAAATAAAGGGAACGGCTAATACTAATATGGGTAATACCAATTGCCAGAGAGGGCGTTTAGGCAAATAAGCGGTAATTTTTTGCGCTCCTGCCGCAATAAACAAGATAAGTATAGGTGCCGCAAACAAAATAAACCGCTCCATAAAAGGATAAAGCTTAAGGCCCGAAGCAAGCAGGTGTAGTAGTAACGGAAAAGCCAAAACCATAAAATTAACACTGTTTTTCCGGAAGAGATAAATCCCTCCGACTAACAGGCAAAGTATGGGTACCAGCGGCATTTTAAGGCTTTCCCGCAGAATCGGGTTTTCTACCATTTGGGCGTTCCAGAGCAAACCCAAAGGATTGTAAAGCATTTTGATACCTGCCTGCACAAACCAGTTTATATCGGTAAAACTTGTGGGCGGCAACGGCATAAAGCCATTGTAATAACTAAAAAACTTTACCAACCAGTCCGATTCGGTGTGTTCGTGGGTGAGTAAAAAATAATTAATTACAAAGCTTGCCAGCCATAGGATAAAGGGCACCATTACCCTGAAAAATTCAGCCCACGCTTTCCGGAACATATACCCTAAACTTACTGCCCCCGCTATGCCGCCCAACACAAAAATAGCCGTATAAGAAAACCACAGCAACACAGCGCCCCAGCAACCCCACCAAAGGTTAGCACGCCAATTATTTTTTTGGCCGTAAACTGTATACAACCATAAGCACGCCAACGTAACCAGCAACTCGGCGCCGTATTGTTTTATTTCGACACTATGGTAAACAATGGGCGATGCCAGCGCTAACAAGGCCAGGGCCAAGGCAACCCCAAAAGGTTTCAGGAAAAACCGGGCTACCGGTATAAACAAAAACAAAGCACCAATGCCACTTAGTAAAGGCACCAGCCTTAGGGCCATTTCGCCTTTACCAAATATTACCACGGCTAAGCGCACCATCCATAAAAACCCAATGGGCGCTTTTTGCTCGTAAGCCAGCGGGGTGGTAAGCAATTCCCAGAAATTTTTACTTATTAGGCTGGTAGCCAAATAAATTTCGTCGGTCCATAAAGAACGGTTATCAAAATAATGGAAAAGCCGCAGCAAAATGCCGGCGCCAATAATTAGCCCCAGCAGTAATTTACTGTTTAAACCAGCTAAATATCTGGGTGGGGTAACTGTATTTGGCCTTACTATACCACTATGATCTAAAGAGAGAGCATTAAAAGGAGTTGACTCTTTATGCAAAATAACTTTGTTTAAATTATTAAAACTTTTACTAAAGCCAGAAGCAAGCATTAAAATTAAGCTTTGGCCCTTCTACTACACTTTACTTAACATTTTTAATTCAGTTAACTAAGCAACGGAACTTTTCTGGATTAAATATTTGTAACTTCCTTACAAATATCTTGAAATTAATACTGAATTTTATGCAACTTTATATAAATTGCTTTAAAAAGACAGTAATCTTTTAAGATCTTTCTTTTTTTATTTTGTAAAAAATTCATAATATATATTTTTATATATATATTTGAAACATTAATTTTTACTTTAACGTTAAGCAGAAAATTTAAATCAGAATAAACAAGTCTACATTAAAAATATAATAATCCATAATTTAGATTGTTATAAAATATTTAAACTTTCATTCCTTTTATTGCGCAGAATTTAAATGTTTAAAGAACCGGGAGTAGATTGGCATAAAGTAAAAGCAGTCATATTTGATGTGGATGGCACGCTTTATACCCAATCGAAATTAAGAAAGAAAATGCTGTTTTCTTTACTGGCGTACTACGGCTTGCGGCCCTGGCGGCTTAAAGAAATGCTGATGCTGCAGCATTTTAGGCAAGAGCGCGAAAAGCGACCCGGCTTTACCGGTCCGGATTTAGAAAATGCCCAATATTTATGGTGTGCCCAACGCGGCAATTACCAGGTAGCTAAAGTAAAAAAGGTAGTAGACCACTGGATGTTTAACTACCCCAATAAATATCTGGCTTCCTGCGTGTATCCGGGCACAAAAGATTTTTTTACGGCTTTACAGCAGCAGGGTATTAAAATTGCTATTTACTCTGATTACAAAGCCCACGATAAACTTAAAGCCATGGGTTTACCGGCCGATTTAATTGTGAGTTCAACCGACCCGCACATTGACCGGTTAAAACCAGATCCGCGGGGCTTACTGTACGCTGCCCAGCAACTGCAGCTAAATCCCCAGGATTGTTTGTTTATTGGCGATCGGCCGGAATTGGACGGTGAATGCGCCATCAGGGCAAACATGCCATATCTGATTGTGCAGAAAAAACCTTTAAACGAATTTGATTTTTATAATAATTTAAAAAACGACTTAATAATATCCCTTAAAACTAAAGTTTATGAATCGGGCATCTACAATTCCTAATTCCGGTTTGCCTAATGCTGGCGCCCCTGAACAAGAAATCATTTTAAGACCAGCAGGTTTTAAAGAATATGTTACCATTATGCGGCCGGACCATTGGTTCAAAAACATATTTATGTTACCCGGCATGCTGTTTGCGTTTATGGTTTACAATACCACTTTAGATCTGGACCTGTTGATCAGAATTATAGTAGGGGTTGTGAGTACCTGTTTAATAGCATCGGCCAATTATGTTATAAATGAATTTTTAGATGCCGAATTTGACCGTTACCACCCGGAAAAAAGAAAAAGAACAGCGGTAGTAAGCGTACTTAATCCGCTTTACGTTTACACCGAATATTTCTTTTTAGCCGCTATTGGCCTTACCTTATCTTATTATATTTCTGTGCAGTTCCTGGCCCTGGAAGTTTTCTTACTTTTTATGGGTATTATGTACAACGTACGGCCTTTCCGGACCAAAGAACGGGTTTATCTGGATGTACTTTCCGAATCGGTGAATAACCCTATCCGATTAGCCTTGGGCTGGTTTATTTTTGTACCAACGGCTATACTGCCAGCCAGTATTTTAGACCCATCCTGGGTTATTATTCCGCCGTCCAGTATTATTCTGGCCTACTGGATGGGAGGCGCTTTCCTGATGGCCACCAAACGCTTTGCCGAATACCGCTTTATCAACAACCCGGAAATAGCTGGTTTGTACCGCAAATCGTTTAAATATTATACCGAGAACAGCCTGCTTATTTCTATGTTCTTTTATGCTTTAACGTCGGCCTTCTTCCTGGGTATATTCTTAATTAAAAACCGTATAGAGCTGTTAATAAGCTTCCCGTTCTTTGCTTTGCTTTTCTCGTGGTACCTGGGCATTGGCCTGCGTAAAGATTCAGTAGTACAAGGCCCGGAAAAATTACATAAAGAAAAATGGTTTATGCTGTACGTAGTATTATTTACTTTATTGCTGATGGCTTTAATGTACGTAGATATCCCAAGCTTAAACTGGTTCCTGAAACAATCGTTCTAAACAAATATTTAACAAAATAAAAGCAAAAGCCTCCCGTATATTCAAACCGGAGGCTTTTGCTTTTATAAGTATCGCCTTATTAGCCTAACTGCTTTATTTGATCTTTGCGGTAAAGCAAATGCCCGAATAGTTATTAACTGCACGCCTTACCAGGCGTTTAATTATTTGCCACTAAAAAGGGTATAAATAATTCAGGAAAAATTGTTATAATTACTATTACAAACCATCCCCTAAAAAAATATGTTTAATAAATTAAGTTTAGCGCTGGGCACCATGGCGCTGCTGGCGCTGCAATTACCTGCACAGGCACAAAAAGCCACTGCTCAGACCAAACAAGTAGAAAAAGTTACCCGCAAAGGCAGCGAACTGGTAATACCTTATGAGAAATACGTATTGCCCAACGGCCTGACGGTGATTGTACACGAAGACCACTCCGACCCCATTGTACACGTAGACGTAACGTACCACGTTGGGTCGGCGCGCGAAGAAGTAGGTAAATCGGGTTTTGCCCATTTTTTTGAGCACATGATGTTCCAGGGCTCCGACAATGTGGGCGATGAGCAGCATTTTAAAATAGTGTCGCAGGCCGGCGGCGACTTAAACGGTACTACCAGCCAGGATAGAACCAATTATTTCGAGACTATACCCAGCAACCAACTCGAAACGGCCTTGTGGCTGGAAGCCGACCGGATGGGCTTTTTGCTGGATGCAGTAACGCAGAAAAAGTTTGAGATCCAACGGTCTACGGTTAAAAACGAACGCGGCCAGAATTACGAAAACCGCCCCTACGGCCTGGCTTACGAAATGGTAAGCAAAAACCTGTACCCGTACGGTCACCCGTATTCCTGGATGCCCATCGGGTATGTAGAAGACTTGAACCGGGTAGACGTAAATGACTTGAAAAACTTCTTTTTGCGCTGGTATGGGCCCAATAATGCTACTTTAAGCGTGGGCGGCGACGTAAAACCAGCCGAAGTTGTAAAGCTGGCCGAGAAATATTTTGGCTCTATTCCGCGTGGCCCCGAAGTAAAGAAAATGAAGGTGCCGGCTGTAACCATAGCCCAGGACCGCTACGTTTCTTACGAAGATAATATCCGCTTTCCTATGCTCCGGATGGTTTACCCCACGGTACCCAATTTTCATCCCGATGAAGTAGCGCTGGATTGCTTATCCGAAATATTAGGCAGTGGCAAAAATTCTATTCTGTACAAGAATTTAATTAAAACCCAAAAGGCGGTACAAGCCAACGCCGGCCACCCTTGCTCAGAACTAGCTGGTTATTTTGATTTTACGGTACTGCCTTTTCCGGGCCAAACCTTAGCCGACATGGAAAAAGAAGTGCGGGCGGCTCTGACCGAATTTGAAAAAACCGGCGTTTCCGACGATGCCCTGGCGCGCTTTAAAGCATCTTATGAGGCCGGCATGATTAACAGTTTATCGAGTGTAGCGGGCAAAACTTCTATTCTGGCCAACTATCAAACGTTTACAGGCAACCCCAATTATTTAACGCAGCAATTAAAAGCCCACCAGGCCGTAACCAAAGCCGATGTAATGCGGGTATATAACCAATATATTAAAGGCAAAAAAGCGGTTATTTTAAGCGTAGTACCCAAAGGCCAGGCCAATGCCGTAGCCAAACCCGATAACTACCAGGTTTCTAAAGACGGCTACAAAGCCCCAACTAACCAGTACGCCGGCTTAAAATACGTAAAAGCCAAAGATAATTTCGACCGGACAAAACAACCGGCCTCCGGCAAAAACCCTGTAGTTACGGTGCCGCCTTTCTGGACGAGTAAATTAGCGAATAATTTAAAGATAATTGGCACCCAAAACAACGAAGTACCCACGGTTACCTTGCTGTTCAACATCCGGGGTGGTCACCGCCTCGAGGCCAAAGACCCAAGTAAAGCCGGTATAGCTTCACTTATGGCAGCAATGCTGAACGAAGATTCCGAAAAATATTCCGCCGAAGAACTAAACAGCGAACTGGAAAAACTGGGCAGTTCTATCTCTTTTGGCAGCAACTCCGATTATACAACCGTTTCGGTGCAATCATTAACCAAAAACCTGGATGCTACTTTGGCTTTACTGGAGGAACGTATGTTCCGCCCCAAGTTTGCCCAAGACGATTTTGACCGGCTGAAAAAACAACGCTTGGAAGCTATTGCCAACCAAAGCACCCAGCCTGGCGTAGTGGCCAATAACGTTTATAACAAATTGCTTTACGGCGAAGGGAACATTATGGCCATACCGGTAATAGGCACTACAGCGAGTGTAAGCAATATTTCTTTGGATGATGTAAAGAAATTCTACGCTGATAACTTCTCGCCGTCGGTAACCAATTTGGTAGTAGTAGGCGATACCGAAGAAAACAAAATCATACCCAAACTGGCTTTCCTGAATAAATGGGAAGCCAAACCGGTGCAAATTCCTACTGAAAGCAAAACCGCCGGTATCGATAAAACCAAAATATTCCTGGTGGATAAAGAAAAAGCAGCTCAGTCTGAAATCCGCATTGGCTATATGGCCTTGCCTTATGATGCCACCGGTGATTATTACAAGTCGTCGATTATGAATTATATTTTGGGTGGCGCTTTTAACAGCCGCATAAACTTAAATCTGCGCGAAGACAAAGGTTATACCTACGGTGCCGGCTCTTATTTCTCGGGCAACGAATTTGCCGGACCTTACACTGCTTACTCCGGGGTGCGGGCCAATGCTTCGGATAGCTCGGTTGTAGAGTTTATGAAAGAAATTAAGCGTATGCGCGACGAAGGCATTACCGATGAGGAACTGGCTTTTGTAAAAAGTGCCATGGGCCAGAGCGATGCCCGCAAATACGAAACCTCTTTCCAGAAGGCCGCTTTCCTGAATAATATTTTGCGCTACAACCTGGACAAAGACTACGTAAAACGGCAAAACGAAATTTTGCAAAATATTAGCAAACCCGAAATAGATGCCTTAGCCAAAAAATATTTGCCCGCCGAAAAAATGCACATTACGCTGGTCGGCGACAAAGCCTTAATTAAACCGGGATTAGAAAAGCTGGGCTACGAAGTAGTGGAGCTGGATACCGAAGGTAATCCGGTTAAAGTTGTTGCCGATACCACGCCTCCCGTTAAAGAAGCGCCGCAACCCACCGATACCAAAACGAAAAAGCAAAAGAAAAAAGCCGTGAATTCTGAGAAAACCGGCCCAGCCGTTATCCGGACTTTTTAATCTCTTTCTACATATAAACGCCTGTTAAAGCCCTTGCGTGTGCAAGGGCTTTTCTGTTTTAAATATTTGTGTTTAAAGGCCAGTATAGTTTCAATTATTTTTACCCGTAAAGCAACCCGCCATATTATAACCACTCGCCCTTACTTTTACGTAGCATAGCTAAATTTTCTGGTTTATTTACCACCCATGACTAATAACCACACCCTCCTTATCCATTGCGCCGACCGCAAAGGTTTGATTTATGCCGTTACGCAGGTTTTGTTTCAGAACAATTTAAATATTATCAGCAACGGCGAATTTGTTGATAAAGAAAATAATCACTTTTTTATGCGGGCTGAAGTAGCCGGCGAAATAAATCGGGAAAAAATATTGCAAGAACTCCACGACGCTTTGCCCGAAAAAATTGTTTTTGACCTGTTGCCGCAACAAAAAAAGAACATTGTTATTCTGGTAACCAAAGAGCACCATTGCCTCGGCGATTTATTACTGCGCGAAAAATTCAATGACTTAAATGCCAATATTCTGGCGGTAATTGGCAACTACAATACGCTGGAATCGCTAACGCAAAAGTTTGATATTCCTTTTCATTATATCTCGCACGAGAATAAAACCCGCGAAGCGCACGATGCCGAAATCTGGGAGACGGTAAAAAGCTACAATCCGGATTATTTGGTGCTGGCTAAATATATGCGGGTACTAAATCCTGAGTTTGTAAACCGGTTTCCTAATCGCATAATAAATATTCACCACTCGTTTTTACCGGCTTTTGTGGGTGCCAAACCTTACCACCAGGCGTATACCCGCGGCGTAAAAATTATTGGAGCAACGGCTCACTTCGTTAACGCCAACCTCGACGAAGGCCCTATTATTGCCCAGAACGTTATACAGGTAAACCACACGCACAATGCCCAGGATATGGCGCAATCGGGCCGCGACGTAGAAAAAATTGTATTGGCCCAGGCCCTAAAACTGGTATTTGCCGATAAGGTATTTGTGAGCAACAACAAAACCATTATTTTCGACTAAGTAATCACAACCAGAAGCTGTCGGCTGCTTTTACAGAATTTTAGGGCAGACACAAGCCTTTTAGTTCCTGCCGGCTCCCGTAAAAAACATTACAATCTACCCGGCCTTTAATACCGGCTACTTTGCCCCTGTCGGTGTGTTGCCAGAATTTGATCTTGCGGTTGGCACTGGGCTTAATTCGCAGGCGGGGTACCTGGTAATGGGCAATCCAAAGCGGGTATTCATCGAAATGCCCCGCTAAATAGCGTTCGTAAAAATTATAATTGGTGTAAATAATAGGTTTAGTGGCGTATTTCTTCTCTACTAATTTAAGCCAGGTTTTTATGCCGGCCCTAATCTCTTCAGCCGATTCGCTGCCCATTTCTTCTATATCCAGCACCGGGGGCAAATCGCCGGGTGCCAGGCTTACTACCCTAATAAAATTAAGTGCCTGTAACAAAGCCGGCTGCCCGGGCCGGTAATAATGGTAAGCGCCGCGGAGCAAACCTACCTGGCAGCTTTCCTGCCAATGAAAATCAAAAAGCTGATCTTGCCGGTAAAAACCTTCGGTGGCTTTTATAAAAGCAAAAGCAATCTGGTCTTGCCGCACCTCGGGCCAGTTAACGTGGGTTTGGTACCGCGATACGTCTATGCCGCGCACCGTGTGCCCTTTGGGCCAGCTTACCCGCTCGCCGGGCAAACCATAATAATAAACCTGGCCTTTTTTAATCATAGATTTAATGCCGGCCAGGTGTCCATAGCGGTTTATCAGGATGGGTGCTAAAAAATACAGCAACACCCCCAGCCCAACAAAAACAAGCAACTTAATCCGCCATCTAGATTTGGACTTTATCCTACGCATCCGAAAAAAATTAACCCTAACTCAGGCACTGTATTTTGAATATTTACCGGTAGCACAACATTTACCAGTTTAAAAATACAGAATTTTTATATTCTATATTTTATTTATCCAGAAAAAACGCTTAAACATTTGTCTTTTATATTTAAATATATTAAATTTAAAAGGTAATAATCGAGGTGTTATTTAACTATTTTGAATAAAGCTGCCATTAATATCCAAGTTTCTAAATAACTAACTAATCACACCAACTCTCTAATTTCTTTTTGTGTTATGGAAAGACTTTCTTCAACCGTTATTCAGACCCGTTGTGGTAAACGTTTTGACTTATCCCGTGCTTTTCCGTTTGCCCGCAACTTATCTGCCCCTTATGGCGCGCATAATTATGCTGTTTACAAAGCCAACGGCAGTTATTACATTAAAGGTTATAATACCGGCACCAACGACAAAGTACTGGATGCTTATGAGCTTATTTCGGAAAACGAAGCCTTTAAATATTTAAGACCCTAAATCCGAAACCGCACAATATTTACTATCTATACCGCTCGCTGAAGTCTGGTACCGCTTATCTGCCACTAATTATCCAGGGTAAAACCTGCCCCCTCAAGGTTTACCCTGGCCGGATTGTATTGGCCTTCTCCAGGCAAATAAATACGTTATAACTAAACAAACCGGCAATTATAAATACCTGCAAAAAAATATATTGGGTTAAAATAACAGCATTTCTGCCGTTAAAGCTTAAATAATTTACCTAGATATGGGCAGGCAGCCGGTTAAATTATTTACCAGTACATTAACGCTTTCCTATTCCGGATTATAAAAACGATTATACTTTAAAATAATCGCGGCACCCTATCTCCTGCCCTCACGGCAGCATAAACCAATAACTTAATCTGCCGGAATAATATCTTTTCTTACGTACAGATTTGTATCTAAATGGCTTATTTACGCCCAAAATAAAATATAACACTCTGTAAATGTTATAATTAAAACTTTTCTTTAAAAAGATGATCGATTATTTGAACAAAATAGATTAATTTTGGCTTTAGAATACTACCTGCTTCCGTAGTTCAATGGATAGAATGTTGGTTTCCGGTACCAATGATAGGGGTTCGAATCCCTTCGGGAGCACTACAAATTAGCAAAAAGCCTGCTGGAATTAACCGGCAGGCTTTTTTATTTTCTGTAGGCTGCCTTATAAACTTAGCTTTGCTTTTTGCAGCAATTTTAACCGGCTTTATTCCGGTAATTGTAAATTTAATTTGCAACGCAAGCTGGTTGCTGGTATTTAATATTTATTCTCTACCCGTTCTAAATTATTCTGGCTCTAGCCAAGCAACAGAACCCATAATGGCCCGTAGAATAGCCAACCTTTTAAACGGCTAATCAACTTATATGACCATATCTTTTTACGGCGCCGCCCAAACAGTTACGGGTAGCAAGCATTTAATTACTTTAGAAAACGGCAAACGCATTTTACTCGATTGCGGCCTCCAGCAAGGCAAAGGCGAAAAAGACGACCAGCAAAACCGGGATTTTGATTTTGAACCCACTAACATCAATTATCTGATCCTCTCCCATGCCCATATAGACCATTCGGGCTTAATTCCACGACTGGTAAAGTTTGGCTATAACGGCCCCATTTATTGCACACCCCCTACCCTGGAACTCTGCGAACTACTCCTGCGCGATAGCGCCCGCATTCACGAAAACAACGAAAACAGTTCTACTGCTGAGGCGGCTCTTTACACCGAAGAAGACGTAGAACAAACCTTGAAACTTTTTGAAACCATTCCTTACAACCAGCCCTACGCCATAGATCCCGACATAGAATTATTGTTTACCGATACCGGCCACGTGTTAGGCAGTGCCGCTATTAACCTAAAACTGCAGGACAATGGCCAGGAACGCACCCTATGCTTTAGCGGCGATATTGGACGCTTTGCTAACCGCATACTCAATGCACCGCAGCCTTGCCCGCCAGCCCAGGTAATTTTGTGTGAATCTACGTATGGAGATAAACTGCACAGCAGCCTGGAGAACACCGAAGAGCGGCTGGAACAATTGGTACAACAGGTTTGTGTAGAGCGCCAGGGCAAACTCTTAATTCCGGCTTTTAGCATTGGCCGCACCCAGGAACTTATTTATTCCTTAAACTACCTCGCCGAAGAAGGCCGTTTGCCAGGGCACGTTAAGGTTTTTGTGGATAGCCCGCTATCAGTATACGCTACTGAAATTATGCGCAACAACCCCGAGCATTTTAACCAAACCATGCAGGAATATATTAAAACTGATCCCGACCCGTTTGGTTTTCCGCAGCTCAATTTTATTACTGAAACAGAAGATTCTAAAAACCTGATGAACCTGGAAGAACCTTGCGTTATTATTTCTTCGTCGGGCATGATGGAAGCAGGCCGCATCCGGCATCACCTGAAAAACAACCTGGCCGATGCGAACAGCGCCGTACTGATTACCGGTTATTGCGAGCCATCTACCCTGGGCGGCCAATTACTAAACGGTGCCCAACAAGTAAAAATAATGGGCGAAGAAATTCCGGTAAACGCCGAAATTATTTTAATGAAAGAATACAGTGCCCATGCCGACTACAGCGACATTGCTAAATTTTTACATTGCCAAAATAAAGAACAGATTCAGAAGATATATTTAGTCCACGGCGAAAAGCCGGTTATGCAAAAGTTAAAAGCCGACCTGGAAGATTTGGGCTACCAGAACATAGAGATACCGGATCCGCGATTATCTTATGTAATTTAACAAAAACTTATTCTATGTATTACACCTGCTCTGCACAGATATTGCAGAGCAGGTGTAATACATAGAATTTAATTCAGCAACTATTTATTTCAATTCATCCGGGCTATAATTAAAATAGGCGTAATTTATACCTGATTATTGCTTTACCCGATTACTCATTTAAATGCCAGTTAATCAGTAAAGGTTAATAACCATCTGCTCCATTCTGTCTCCGAAAAAAATATTTAAGAGGTCAGAATTATTAATATTTTAAGATAAACAACCTCCCTGTATAAAATAAAATTCTTTCTTTTTAGGTTTATACTAGAATTTTATAAGTTAATATGAGCATTGTTTAAACCCAGAAGCCATTTTTTAAGATTTTCTGTTTATAATATTAACCTACTTACTTTTTCCACTTTCTGGATTTTACTTTCCATTTTCCGGATTATACACGTGGTTAAATCTTCCCAATTATTGTCAAAATGAGGCAAAACATAGAAATACACCTATATTCAAAATTTGGCATTTAATTAGATTACTATTATATGCAGTCCTATTAAAAAGGGCTTAAATGAAATTTTGCAAGTAGTAAATATAGATATCTAAGTAAGCAGAAGATTAAGAGATATTATGTGATCTTAATTTCTTTATTAAGTTTTAAAAAACAATATATAAAAATTAAAAATGTAATTAATTGAACAATTACTATTCTAATCTAAAGATGTAAAATTTAAGTAAAGAGATAATTTAGTTAGAAAAAGCCAGAAAGCATTATAACAAATATTCATAAATAAATTTTTTTTTTACTTTTTTCCATATAATTTTAGAACCGCCTTAATAAAGGCTTATTTTTTATTGCAATGTTTACATATTCATTTAAAGCTATAAACCTAAACTATCTAATCGCGCAAAGTTTAAGCATCTTATCTCACTTTTTAGTTAATCTCATTTATACTCGCTCTTTATCTAAATAAATTTTATTACTATAACCTAAGCATTTAGCTAAGACATAGTCATTTAACTTCCGACCTCGCCCCCCTGCTAAACAACTACCGGCTCGCCGAATCTTGTTTAAACTTTATTAAAAACACCAAAAAATTACGCACTACTATTTTAACCCTAATTTTATGCAAAAAAATTTTACCTATCTTATCGAAGCGGTAGCCCGAGCCCGAAACCACTCGGCAATTGCAACAACCTTATTTATCTTTCTGTCTTTACTGCTGGTACAAACAGCTTCGGCACAGGCAGTAAACCCAACGCCAGCTACCCAAAGTGTTTGTGTAGGGGGAACGATTTCATTTACTTCATCTTATAGCGGAAGTGGAAATACCAAAGCTGCTACACTACTATGGCAATACAGTCCTTCTGGATTAGAAAATAGCTATCAAACAGTAAAAACAGAAATTGACTTTCCAGACGCCTATACTACTACATACACGATTGCAGGTGCATCTGTTAATAACACTGGATACTACAGAGTTCGTTATTTGAGACCTAATAGCAGCATCATAGCTACAACGAATCCTGCTACTCTAACAGTTAATCCTTTTCCAACGGCTACTATTACTTACGATACACCATTAACTTTTTGCTCAGAGGGTTCGGTAATTTTAAAGGCTAATACTGGTATTGGCTTAGCTTACCAATGGCGCAATGGCAACAATAATATTCAGGGAGCAACCGCCGCTACC
>NZ_JBMQUD010000082.1:0-10494 GCF_057359045.1 Adhaeribacter sp. | reverse complement strand
ATTCTGCTCCTAAGTTCGGTGATAAAAAAACTTACCAGATGAACCCGGCCAACAGCCGCGAAGCTTTACTCGAAGCCGAACTCGACACCCTGGAAGGTGCTGATTATTTAATGGTAAAACCCGGTTTGCCTTATCTGGATATTGTAAAATCGTTGCGCGATAATTCGCATTTGCCCATTGCGGTTTATAACATTAGCGGCGAGTACGCCATGGTAAAAGCGGCCGCCCAAAACGGTTGGATAGACGGCGAACGCGCAATGCTCGAAATATTACTAAGCTTTAAGCGGGCCGGCGCCGATATTATTCTTTCTTACTTTGCCAAAGAATACGCACAATTATTAAAAAGATAAATAATTTTATCTTTTGCTATAAGAAAACGGAGGCTCAAGTAATAAGCCTCCGTTTTCTTATAATATCTTTTTAGCTCTTGCCCAACCCGCATTTACTTATTACAGAATTATTCGGGTAACACCAGCAGTTGCTTTGTAATTTGTTTATTGCCAACCTGTACGCTGCAAAGGTAAATACCACTGGCTACCCGTCCGCCGCGCTGATACCGGCCATCCCATTCAACGGCATACTCGCCGGCTTGCTGCACCGCATTTAACAAATGGTTTACTTCGCGGCCGGCCACATCGTAAATTTTTACAGATACCTGGGCTTCTTTGGCTAAAACATACGGAATAGTAGTACTGTAAATTGTTCGGGTAGAAGTTTTATACGGGATGGGGTTCGGGAAAATTTTACCTACTGAAAAATCGCCTTGTAAATCGTCTACAGGGTCCAGAATAGGTTCAATATATTTATGGCTGTAAACCCCATTACCGTGCGTGCCCACTACCACTAAGTTATCGGTATTGCGGCTAATAACCATATCAACGGGTACATTCCCAATAGTGGGCGTTCCTTCTTTAACCCAGGTGGTGCTGGCCCCCCGCAGGTTAGCGGTAGCATACAAGCCGGTGCTGGTACCCACAAAATATTTGGTTTCGCCGCGGGTGGTGGTACCGGGTGGCAGAATACTTACCCAACGCACTGAAGGCCCGTTGCCGCTGCCGTCGGGGTTTTGTTCTAAATTGCCCCCAATAGCCGTCCAGGAGGTGCCGCCGTTGGTAGTCTGGAACAAACTCATTACCCCGTAATTAGAAAAAGTAATAATTACGTTATCGGCATTGGTGGGATCTACGGCTATACAAGAGATATACCCGTTAGCCGGAAAACTGGTGCTGGTTATATTTGTAACCGGCGGATTATCGCTGGCCAGGGCGTTGGTCAATTTATACATTTTGCCGTTATCGGTACCAAAATACACCATATTGGCGGGGGTTTTACTTACGGCAATCGCACTGATATCCTGGTTGGTTTCGGTTACAGCAATAATTTTCCAGTTGGTGTTGGGTTGGTCGCTAAAGTTGTCGCCTTGCCCTACCGGTATGGCATCAATGTTATTATTACGCCAAAGCGTATCGCCGGCCGGCAAGTACATTACGTATTGGTTATTGGGGTCGAGTACGTAGGGGTTCACAAATATATAGCCACTACCACCCTGCGGATCGATGCGGGCATACCCCCGGAAAGAACCGGAATTAGAAAACGCGTACCGGTAAATAAAACCGTTTTGTGCCGATACAATTAAGGAATTACCTACCGCTGCCCCAAAAGCACCATCGCCGCTAAGCAAAGAATACCATTCGGTGTTGGCAGTAGCCTGCTCAGCGGCATAAGTACCATTGTCTTGCATGCCGCCCATTATAAAATTATCGGTTTCGTTTAAATCTATGGCTACCGAGGTAAACTGCGTGGTTAAATAACCCCGGTTCAAACTTTCCCAACGCACGGTATCGGTGGCCAGAATGTTACTGGTGCGACTCAGCCCCCCATCGTGCGCCGATACGGCCCGCGCAACATCAGACGGGTAAAAAGCCAAAGCATGCTGGTCGGGGTGGTGGTTGGGGTACATGCCCGCATTATTTTGTAAGGTGTAACCGCCGATCCAGCGGGTTGCAAAAGGAGTAGCAAAACCGTTGGTAGACACATACAAGTTGGTACCGCCAACAAAAACAATATTGCTGTTGTCGGGCCGTACTTTTACCAGCATGTTATAACTGTTCTGGTGTTCGTAATTACCTACCTGGCCACCAAAAGCAGGTATACTGCCCGAGCGGTTTTCCCACACGCCCCCAGCGCCAGTTCCATTGCCCGACACGTAAGTATAGCGCCACAAACTGGCATCGAATAAACCATAACCGGGCGTATCAGCCAGAAAGTAAACAATATTTTCGTTTGCCGGCGAAATATCCAACACTATGCGCCGGTAAATCGGTGGCCAGCCGGCTGGGGTAATATCGGCCCAGTTAACGCCATCCGTCGACCGGAAAATACCTCTGATGGTGGCCGAACCGCTGCCGGTATTATTGGCCTGGCTTAAGGTGGCGTACATGATGCCGGTAGCGCTAATGGCAATATCGGTAAACCGGGCGTGGTTGTTGGCCTGGGTAGCAGTACCGGCACCCAAAACATTGGTCCAGGTATTGCCGCCGTTTACCGACCGCTGAATTCCACCAATAGTAGCGGCCAGTACCTCGTCCTGCGCGGCATTGGCCGGATTGGTTTTTACGCGCCAAACCCACTGAAACACGTTATTAAAAGTACTGGCATCGTTGCTAACGGTAGCCGGCAAAACCGTCCAGGAAACCCCGTTGTTCGTAGATTTAAAAATACCATTACCCCGGTAAGCCGCACCGGTAGCCGAGGCCGAGTTTCCTTCTAATTCGCCGGTACCATAATACCAAATATTTGTTTTACCCGCCCTAACATCCTGGCTAACGGTCGTAACGCTCTGGAGCAAAGCCGGGTCGGTGGTTTTTTGCCAGGTAGTACCGCCATTAACAGAGCGCCACATACCGCCCGACACGCCGCCCGCTATAATAGTATTTTCGTTTGCCACATCTATAGCCAAAGCACGGGTACGCCCGCCCACATTAAACGGTCCTCTACTGTCCCAACCCAGAACCATACCGCGGGCATTGCGGCCAAACCGGTTAATATTTACCAACTCGGCGGTGGGTATGGTGGCCGAAAAAATAAGCTCTTTTTTCCGGATATCGGCCGGAATAGTGTTGGTATAAGGATTGCGTAAGCGTTTAAACTCGTAGCTGTAACGGGCCTGCGGGTCTTCGGGAGAGCCGATGCTGGCTTTAATTTTCTTCCGGACTTTTTTCATGGCCATGGCCGCTGCCCGAACATCTTTGGTCGGGTGGCCGGGCAGTACTGTACTAGGCTGGTTATAATAAAAAATGAGACTAAACAGGAACAATAAAACCAAGCCGGCACTTACTGCTTTGCTATGCGGGGTAAAATTCATGCAATTGTACTATTTTATCGCTAAAGTATAATTAATTTAAGGCAGCTGGTTTATAAAATCATATCCCGCAACGGAAATCCAAAATTTACACCTTCCGGGCCTAATATTTATTGTAGCTGTTAAGTATTTTGGAAATGGCATTAACGTTTGCCCTTGCCGCGTGTTTTCACCGGCAACTAGTCGGGTAAAACTAAAAGATTGGCGGTGATAACACCACCAATGGTAGCGGTTAGTCCATTTAAGAAAACCTAAACAAGTTCATTTTTTAAATATTTAAGGCTAATTGACTTTGATTAAAGGGTAATCAACCCTAACTACCTACCCAACAACCTGCTTTATAAAACTCTTTTTTAGCTTGGCTATTGTGCGCTATTAAGGGTTTACTTTATAACTAAGCTAGTCTAATTTAGTTCTGATTTTTATTACGGTAATCTACCATTTTATTTAAGTCGGTACGTATAAACCTGGTACCAAGCCGCGGAACCCGCGTTTCCATTAGTTATATTTATAACATCGGCCTGAAAAACACTGCCCACTTTTAACCCCGGTAAAGGCGCTACCAGGCCCGGGAAATAAGTAGCCGAAGGGCCTATCGTAAACGCAAAGTAAACGGGTATTTCCTGTCCGGCGGCTACCACTGGCTTAAAGGCCGCACCCAATGCGATTACCTGCTTAATTTTTACGGTAGCCTTACAGGGTACTTTTCCGCAGGGAGTAGTTTTATCGGTGTCTAAGTCTGGTTTTATAGCAATTACTTCAGCCACTAAACGACAACTACCGGGTGCTACCAGCCCGTTGCTGTTTACCGGGGTGGCCTGGTTTATCGTAACCGCAGGTCGCTTTTCTGGTTGGTTCATGGTTTCCGGAGCAGTAGCCGTTGTAGCGGGTAAAGTTTCCGTCGATTTTTGCGCGGGGTTACTACAAGCTAGCAGCAAACAGCTTAAAGATAATATTTTACAAATAGCCACCGCCAAATAATCACCCGTATACAAATGCTTAATCTGTGTTTAAACGATGCTTTGGCCATTTAGTTGCTAGCCAATAAAAAGGCTGTTGCCGCCATGTTTAGAAATTTATTCTGGCAATAAAGCTTTATTTTCCTGATTAGGTTTTGGCTCCACAGAATTTTGATGAGGTTACTTTTATTGGCTAAGGTGCGGCAAAAAAAAATCCTGCCGGGTAACAGCAGGATTTTAAATTTTATAATGGAACGGTATTTAATTAAAGTAAATCTTCTTCCCGGACCAGCATGAGCAAAGCCGCCTGAGGAACAATAAAATATTTATTACCGTGGTAAATTATTTCTATGGCATCGCGCTGCAGGTAAATAGCTAAATCGCCTTCTTTGGCCTGTAAGGGTATGTACCGCACCTGCTCCTGCTCATCCTGGTTCCAGACTTCATCATCCAGGCCGTAATCGGCCGGAATAGGATAACCTGGTCCCACTTTCATGATGTAGCCTTCCTGCACTTTTTCTTTTTCCTGCACGCCGGGTGGCAGAAACAAACCACTTTTTGTCTGTTCTTTGGCAGTTTTAGGCTTTATCAGCACCCGATCGCCTACAATAATTACGCTTTCAAGTTTATTCGTTTCCAATACGCGCATCTATATTTTTTTAAACAGGGCGCAAATATACGCATAATCTTACTTTTGCCGCATACCTGTTTTTTATTAAATAATGCTGTTGGCTATATCTTAAAGGTAGAATCACCTCCGTTGCCAAGGCCAGGCTTAAATATTAAAGCGGGTCGGCCGTAACCTTAAAGGTCATGTTTACTTTTACGGTAATGTCACTGCTCACCGGCTCTTTGGCGGTACCCCGGGTGCGCAATGTAATGGTAGAGGCTTTTAAATATTTATCGAGCTTGATGTTGGTAGAATTTAGTTCGAGGCTCCGGCCCGCATTAGCCGGTATATTTTTAAGAGCGGCAACACTTACATCTGGCAAATTATCACCACCAATTAACAGCTCAACATCTTTTAAAAAGCCAAAATCTTCATTATCCGGCGATTCCAGGTTAAGTACTATTTTGGTTAAGATAACATCTTTTATCAGTTCGGCAGCGGTATTTTGCTTTTTAAATTCTTCTTTGGTATCGCTGTTTACCGTTACGGGCGGGCCCAAAACAGTAGCGTTGGGAATAATAGCCAGTTGGGGCACCGTAATGGTTTGCGACCGGTTAATATTAAAAGTAAGCAGTTTATCGATTTGTTTACACCCGGCAAACAACAGCGTAATAAAACAAATAAGGCTAAAAGATAAATATTTCATAACAAGCTATCTAACCAACATTCAAATATAACAATATTTACCTTACCTGTATACGTTTTTTAAACGAAAGTAGCCATAACCCGCTTGGGGTAAAAACAGGTTTTGGAATAAGGGTACTTTTGAAAAACTTCCAAGCAGGCCGCTTAAACAATTTACAACCCGGCCGCCTGATTCTTTATTTTATTACCCCATTTTTTATCGGGCTTTTCCTGCAGGTAAATTTCTATTTTGCCCCCCTGTATTAATTGGGCATGCCGGATATAATTGTTCTGGTAAGTTTTGCCGTTTATTTTAACGTTGGTTATAAACTGCGCCTGTGGTGTTTTTTTGTGCGTAATAATTTCTAGTGTTTTGCCGGCCGGTAATTGTAAAGTCACCCGATCAAAAAGTGGTGAACATAGCAAATATTCGTCGGAAACCGGGTTAAGCGGATAAAAACCCATGGCCGCAAAAACATACCACGCCGACATTTGACCGGCATCGTCGTTGCCGCTTAAACCGCCGGGGCCATCGCTATATTCTTCGGCCAGGATACGCCGTACCTGCTGCTGGGTTTTCCAGGGCGAAGCGGTATAATTGTACATAAAAGGTATCTGGTGACCGGGCTCATTGCCGTGCCAGTACTCTTTTTTAGCAAAAAGGCTATCGAGGGCAGCTTCCAGTTTACCGGCACCACCCATGAGTTTAGCCAGACCCGGTACATCTTGCGGTACGTAAAAAGTATATTGGCGGGGCGTGCCTTCAGTAATATAAGGTTCTTTCTTATCGGCCCGGAAGGGCTCGTACCAATTGCCGTTGGCGTAGCGCCCCCGTACCATACCCACGGCCGGGTCAAATATATGCCGGTAATTCAAAGCCCGTTTTTGCAGGGCCGTATAATCTTCGGTTTTACCTAAACCTTTGGCTACCTGGGCTAGCGCGTAATCGTCAAAAGCATATTCTAAGGTGCGGCTAACCTGTTCTTGTTTATGAAACGCTTCGGCTACTTTATCTTCCATGGGTATATACCCGTACTGCAAATACGAAGGCAAGGCCCGCCGGCCTTTACCGTTAATATAATCGTTTGGATTAGCTACGGTAAACGCATTTTGCCGCATAAGGCGATAAGCCTCATTTACATCATAATTCCGGATGCCTTTGTTATACGCCGAGGCGATAAAAGCCGTACCGTGGTCGCCGATCATGGCCGAGGTAAAACTGTTCCAGCAAGGGAAAATGGGCAACCAACCGCCCTGCTGACCTTTGAGCACCATAGATTGTACCATATCGTTTACCCGGCTAGGCTGTAATATTTGCAGTAATGGCAATTGAGCCCGGTAAATATCCCACATCGAAAAATCGTCGTAATAATTGCCTTGGCTAAGTTTATTTAGTTCGTAATTGCCCGAAAACCGGGGGTAAGTGCCATCGACATCGTTAAATAAACGGGGGTGCTGCTGGGCATGGTAAAAAGCCGTGTAAAATATTCTTTTATCCTGCTCATTGGTGGTTTCAACGTTAATATGGCCAAGGGCCTGGTTCCAGGTATTTTTGTTGCGGGCCACCAACTCTTCTAAATTATAATTTGTTATTTCGGTCGCTAAATTTTTGCGGGCACCAGCCAAACTACTAAAAGAAGTACCTACCCGCAGCCGCAGTTTTTCGCCTTTGTTTAGCTTAAAACCAATAAAAGCGCCAATGTCTTTTTTATTTTGGATAATACTGGCTTTAGAAACCTGGTTACCGCTGAAAGTACCGCTGCTGCCGCCGGTTTTTTCTATTTGCACCACAAAATAACCGCTAAAGCCGGCTGGTTTGCCCGAGCCCTGGTAAATGCGATGTACCGGATTATGGCCCCAGATTTCGCCGTTAGCAGCATCTACCTGCACCATGCCTTGCCCTTCGTCGGAGTTGGGTACCAGGAGTATGTACAAGCTGTCGGTTGCCTGCATGGTAAACTGCAGGAGGCCACAACGGGCCGTAGCGGTCATTTCGGCATCTAGTTGGTAGGCCGGTAAATTTACTTTGTAGTAAGCGGGTGTGGCAACCTCGTTGCTGTGCGAGAAAGGAGTAGCGTAATCGGTGGCTTTGGTTTTTAATTTACCGGTAAGTGGCATTAGGGTAAAACTACCGTAATCCTGCACACAGGAGCCACTAAGCCAGTGCGTGCCTCTGAAACCACTTAATTGGGTATCTTTATAATAAAAAGGCGCTAAACATTTTTGCTCGGAGATGCGGGTCTGGGGTGTCCATTGGGTCATGCCCAAGGGCACTCCTACCGACGGAATGGTATTGGCTAAATGCTCGGTACCGGCACCATGCTTTAAAGAGGCAGCGGTGGTACTGGCGGCCGTACCCGACAAAGGTTGTACATATCTCAGTAAATCGGGTGTTTGGGCACAAATGCCGGTACTGCTAAAAAAAAGAAATATGCCCGAGAGAACCTGTAAAATTGTTTTAGAATAAACCGCCGCTTTAAATATTTGCATTGCTATAAAATTTAAACCACATCTATCAATCCCCAACACCCAAACCGTATACTGGGTTATGTACTTGGGCGGTTAATTTAAGCAGTACCTGGCAGTTGCGCAAAGGTTATCCGGAGAACAACAGCCGGTTATAATAATTTAGCAAATAAAAGGCCTGGCATAAAAATAATCTGGCCCCGGAGTTGGGCATAAATTATCGGGCAGAAATAGCAGCGTAAGATTTTAAGCCGGTGTATTTATTCTTTGGGAACCCGAATGCAGAAGCTACTGCCTTCATTTTCGGCACTTTCAAAGGAAATAGTACCTTGGTGCATTTCTACCACTCTTTTAATAATACTCATGCCCAACCCAACAGTTGGTTCGCCGCGCAACCCTTTCCGACGCGCGCTGGTAAAACGCTCAAACAGGTTGGCGTGCAAAGCCTCCGGAATTCCGATGCCGTTGTCTTCTACGCTAACTTCTACGTGGCTCCCTTTATCGTCTATAAATAAATTTATAGTACCGTTTTCGGGCGTGAACTTTATAGCGTTAGAGATTAAATTATTAATTACCTGCATAAATTTTACTTCGTCCAGGTAAAGGTAAATCGGGTTTTGATTAGCTGCTACATTAAACTTTTTGGCCAGCGCCCGCTCCGACCGCCGGTAATTATCTATGACAATATTTATTCGTTCTACCAGGTTTATCCGCTCTTTTTTAAGTTCGGTATTGGCCGATTCTAAAAATTCCTGGTTTACCAAATCCCGGATTAAATCCATAGACCGGTTACAGGTATCCTGAATTAATTGTAAGTCGGCGGTCATTTCCGAATTTTTATACTGCTCTACCGACTCTTCTACCATGTTGGCCAATTGCTTAATAATACCCAAAGGCCCGGCCAAATCGTGCGACAGAATTTCTAAGGTAGAATTTTTTTTGGCAGTATATTTTAACGTAGTAAAGCTATGTTCTTTAGAAATGGTAATATCTTCTACCATACCCGAAACACTGTAAGAATTATCTTCGTTTATGATATTGTAGAGTTTTAAACAAACCCATTTTATTTGGCCGGCAGGCGTTACAATCCGGAATTCTAAAGATTTATTCTGCCTTTGGTAAACCAAATTCCAGGTAGTAACCAGCGCTTCTACATCGTCGGGGTGTACGGTTTGCAATAAATTACCCGGCTGCGTAACAAAGCCATTCCGGTCTCTGTCCCAGATGTTGTTAAAAACCGGACTTATGTACCGGAAAGTTTTAGGGGCTATATCGTAAATAAAAAAAACAAAATCTGCCTGTTCTACAATTTGTTCCAGTACGTACAAATTATCGAGATTATTCGTCAGGTTCATAAATGGTATTAACTTAATCGGCCGTTATTTTAATAGCGAAATATATTCCCCGACACCGGCACTCCTGAAAAAATTACAACTTCTTAATTAAGCGTAAAATATTCCGAATGTTTTGTAATAAATGCTTAACCAGAAGAATTAATTTAAAGGTATAAAATTAAAGTAACTATATACCAGTTTAGACAAGTTTATATGCCCTTACTTTAAATTCAATGCAGGACAAATGCAACCATTTATAGCTGCATGGCATCTTACTATTAGTCATATACTTTTGATAGACAATGGCTTAATCTTGTATTAATAATAGATATATTATCTTATTATGAGCTGTAATATATCTTTTGTTGCTATTTACTTAACCAGCAATATACCTCATGCTTAACATCATCTAACAAACAAAACATGAAAACAATTAAACTATTATATTTATTAGTATTCTGTATAGGGCTAATAAGCTGTAATGAAGAAGATGAAACAGCCGATGTTAAAATCAGCGTAAAAGAATACATCCGTTTACTAAAATCCAATCAGTACACAGCAGCTACTTTACCCGCTTTTACGGCGCAGGATATTCCGGCCTTGCTGGAATACCGGAACGAAACCCAACTGATTTCTCATTTTCCCACTAATCCCATCTCATCGACGTACGTACCAACGTGCAAATTAGGCATGTACGTATTATGGACGGTAGAATCCATCAGGGCGGTTTCGATAGAGAGCAAGTACTTGGTACAAAGGTTTCCTTCGCAACAACCCGTTTTAACGTTAAGAGCAACTCCCGAATTTAAAGTAGTTAACAATGATGCCTCGCACGAGATGGCCGCTAATGCCTATTTTAAGTGGTGGGACAATAATAAAAACAAAGCATTTAGCAGCTTTAACAACCTAGACCCATTAGCTGCTACTGATTACCGATGGCATTAAAAGTTAGCAGCCATTGTTTAGTAAAAGATTCTTTTGGTAAAACTTTTTTGATCAGAAAAAAAGCGTCTGGTAAACGTTTACCAGAGGCTTTGACTTAAAACGGCTTAGGTTTATTTACCCTTATAGCCTTAATAT